>DATABK010000402.1:0-12858 GCA_036259695.1 Actinomycetes bacterium
CCAGGGCCCGCAGCGGGGCGGCCCGGTCGGCGGCGGCCACGGTCACCGCCTCGGCCACGTCGGCCGGCTCGAACAGGTCGGTGGCCACCGACTCCAGGCGGTCGTAGCCGACCAGGTCCTGGGGGGGCCGGCCGGAGCGGGAGGTGGCCACCACCCGCCAGCCGTCCTCCAGGAACGCCGCCACCACCGACGGCCCGATCCCGCCGGTGGCCCCGGTGACCAGCACGGTCGCATCCCGTGGGGCCCGGGGGAACAGCTGGGCCTGCTCGTCGGGGGGCAGCGAGGGCTCGGGCGACCGCTGAGGCGGGCCCCCGGTCGGCGCCGCGGGTCCCGTGGACCCCGGCGGTGAACCCCCGGTTGGCGGGGAGGCGGTCATGGGGCGGCCACCGCGGGCAGGCGGTCGCGTTCGGCCAGCCAGCCGCCGGCGTCCTCCTCGCCGAGGGCGCCGGTCAGGCCGCGGGCGGCGGCCCGGCGGCCGAGCACGACCACGTAGGTGAGGAACCCGGCCTCGGCGACCACCCCGATCCCGACCCGCAGCCAGGTCGGCCACGGCCGGCCGGTGACGAAGCCCTCGATGGTGCCGGCGACCAGGAAGGCGGCGACCAGGCCGAGCACGATCACCACCGCCCGGCGGCCCTCGGAGGCCAGAGCCTGGACCCGGGGCCGGTCGCCCGGGTCGATCAGGGTCCAGCCGAGGCGCAGCCCGGCCCCGCCGGCCACGAACACGCTGGTCAGCTCCAGCAGCCCGTGGGGCAGGATCAGGCCCCAGAACTTCGGCTGCTGGCCGACGGCCGCGAACAGCCCGGCGACCAGGCCAAGGTTGGCGCCGTTGAGGACCAGCACATACAGGGTCCCGACGCAGAGGAAGATCCCGAGCGCGAACGCCTGGAAGGCGACCAGGACGTTGTTGGAGAACACCTGGGAGGCGAACTGGGCCGCCGGGGCGGACGAGTAGTAGGCCTCGAAGTCGCGGTTGACGTAGGCCTCGCGGACGGCCGGGGGGGCCGCCGCCTCCACGGCGGTGGGCGAGTTGGCCAGCCACAGCCCGAACCCGGCCGCCGGGAGCAGGGTGGCCAGGGTGGCCACGACCACGAACCAGCGGGCGTGCCAGACCGCGGCCGGGAAGCTGACCGTGAAGAACCGCCCGAAGGCCCGCAGGGTCCGGGGCCGGCTGCCGTAGACCACCGACCCGGCCCGGGCGACCAGGCCGCTCAGCTTGGCCGTGAGGGCGGGATCGCGGTAGTAGGTCTGGGCGTAGGACAGGTGGCCGGCGACCCGCTGGTAGAGTCGGACCAGCTCGTCGAGCTCGGCGGCGGAGAGGCGGCCGACCCCACGCTGGGCCCGGCCGGTGAGCTCGGCCAGGCGGGTCCAGACGGGGCCGTTGGTCGCGATGTAGCGGTCGATGTCCACGCGGCCGATTCTAGAGGGGATGGGGCTGGCCATGGCGCAGGTCGAGCCGGCCCGGATGGTCACGCCGGAGGCGGTGGCGCTCGAGTTCCGGACGGCCAACCTGGGCTCGCGCATCCTCGCCTACCTGATCGACATGCTGGTCGTGGTCGCCGGCATCCTGGCCGGGCTGTTCGCGGTGGCCCTGCTCGGGCAGGCCAGCGACGTGGTCGTGCCGGACTGGGTGGCCCTGACCATCGTGCTGGTCCTGCTGCCGTCGTGGTGGCTCGGCTACTTCATCGCCTTCGAGACCCTGTGGCGGGGGCGGACCCTGGGCAAGGCGGCCCTCGGGCTGCGGGTGGTGACCAAGGAGGGGGCGCCGGTCCGGTTCCGCCACGCGGCCATCCGGGGGCTGCTGGGGCTGGTCGACTTCCTGCTCCTCGGTGGCTTCCTGGCCGTCGTGTTCATCCTCTTCACCAGGGACAACCAGCGGCTCGGAGACCTGGTGGCCGGGACCCTGGTGCTGCGCGAGCGCAGCGCCCTGGCCGCCCCGGCGCCGGTCAGCTTCGCTCCCCCGCCGGGGCTGGAGCACTACGCCGCCACCCTCGACCCGAGCGGGGTCGGCAACGAGGAGTACCAGGCGGTGCGGACGTTCCTGCTCCGGGCGCCCAGCCTGTCGCCGGGGCCCCGGTCGGCCCTGGCCCTGCAGCTGGCCAACCCGCTGGCGGCCCGGCTGCGCCCACCGCCCCCGGCCGGGATCTCCCCCGAGCTGTACCTGCAGTGCGTGGCCGCGGCCTACCAGCAGCGCCAGCGGCTGGCCGCCGCCCCGGCTCCGGCCGCCGCCCCGGCTCCGGCCGTGGGTCCGGTGGGGGCTGTGGACAGCGGCGCGCGCGCCACTCCCGGGTCGGCTACGCTCCCCCACCGGGGGGCCGAGCCCGGAACCGGGCCGGTGCAGGCCGCCCCGACGGCCCCCGCCGCCCCCGCGGCCCAGGAAGGGGCCGGGGAGGGCACTCGGCCCTCCCCGGGGGATCAGGGCGGGTTCGCCCCGCCGGGCTGACCTCGATCAGGTGCCCTCGGTCCAGGAGTGCAGGTAGCTCTCCTGGGCGTCGGTCAAGGTGTCGATCTCGATGTCCATGGTGGCCAGCTTGACCCTGGCCACCTCGGCGTCGATCTCGGCCGGGACGTCGTGGACCCGGACCTCCAGGCCCTGCTGGCGCGACAGCCACTCCAGCGACAGCGACTGGTCGGCGAAGGACATGTCCATGACCGCGGCCGGGTGGCCCTCGGCGGCGCCCAGGTTGACCAGGCGGCCCTCGGCGATCAGGTTGATCCGGCGGCCGTCCTCGAGGGTGAACTCCTCGACGTTCTCGCGGACCCGGACCACCGAGCTGGCCAGCTGGGCCAGGGCGCCCTTGTCGATCTCGACGTCGAAGTGGCCCGAGTTGGCGATCACCACCCCGTCCTTCATGACCTCGAAGTGCTCGCGCCGCAGAACGTCGCGGTCGCCGGTGACCGACACGATCACGTCGGCCTCGCGGGCCGCCTGGGCCATGGGCGCGACCTTGTAGCCCTCCATGGCCGCCTCGAGGGCGCGGATCGGGTCGACCTCGGTGACGACGACCTTGGCCCCGAGGCCGCGGGCCCGCATGGCCAGGCCCTTGCCGCAGTAGCCGAAGCCGGCGACCACGAAGGTCGTGCCGGCGAGCAGGAGATTCGTGGCCCGCAGGATGCCGTCGATGGTCGACTGGCCGGTGCCGTAGCGGTTGTCGAACAGGTGCTTGGTCGGGGTGTCGTTGACGGCGATGATCGGGTAGGCGAGGGCGCCCTCCCGCTCCATCTGGCGCAGCCGGATGACCCCGGTGGTGGTCTCCTCGGTGCCCGCCCGGACCTCCGAGAGCTGGTCGCGCCGCTTGGTGTGCAGCAGGGTGACCAGGTCGCAGCCGTCGTCCATGGTGATGTTGGGCCGGGTGTCGAGGGCCGCCTCGAGGTGGGCGTAGTAGCCGTCGGTGTCGACCCCGCGCCGGGCGAAGGTGTCGATGCCGTAGTGCTGGACCAGCGCCGCCGCCGTGTCGTCCTGGGTCGACAGCGGGTTGGAGGCGCACAGCACGACGCTGGCGCCGCCGGCCTTGAGGGTGCGCATCAGGTTCGCGGTCTCGGTGGTCACGTGCAGGCAGGCGGCGACCTTGAGGCCTTCGAGGGGCCGCTCCTTCTCGAAGCGGGCGCGGATGTCGCGCAGCACCGGCATGTGCCGGTCGGCCCACTCGATGCGCAGGCGCCCCTCATCGGCCAGGGCGGGGTCGGTCACGTCGTGCGGCAAAGCTCCTCCTCCGGTTGGGTGCGGCGTAAGGCTACCGGATCAGGCGGCGGCGGCAGGAAGCAGCGACAGCACCAGCTCGCGGAAGCGGGGCCGGACGACGGCCGCGACCTCGAGGACCTCGGCGTGGCTGGTCGGGGTGCCGCCCGGGCGGTGCACGTTGGTGATGGCCGAGATGGCGGCCACCCGCAGGCCGTGGGCGCGGGCGGCGATCACCTCGGGCACGGTCGACATGCCGACGGCGTCGGCGCCCCAGGCGCGGAACATGGCGATCTCGGCCGGGGTCTCGTACGAGGGGCCGGCGGCGGCCAGGTAGACGCCCTGGCGGACGGGCACGCCCTTGGCCTCCCCGGCCTCGACGGCCGCGGCCCGCAGGGCCGGGTCGTAGGCGCCGGCCAGGTCGACGAAGTCGGGGGCGCCGCGCAAGGGGTTGTCGAACAGGAAGCTGATGTGGTCGGTGAGGACCATCAGGTCGGCCGGGTTGTAGTCCAGGTTGAGGCCGCCGGCGGCGTTGGTCGCGATCAGGGCCCGGCAGCCGACCTCGGCCGCGACCCGGGTCGCGAAGGCGACCTCGGCCGCGCTGTAGCCCTCATAGGTGTGGACCCGGCCGGCCAGCACCAGTACCGGGACCCCGGCCAGCCGCCCGGCCACGACCGCCCCGGCATGCCCCGGCACCTTGGGCACCGGCATCCCGGGCACCTCGGCCGCCGGCACCCGGACCGCGTTCTCGACCTCGTCGGCCAACCCGCCCAGCCCGGATCCCAGCACCAGCGCCACCACCGGCCGCTCGGCCAGCCGGGGTTCCAGCGCCGCCGCCGCCTTCCGCACACCCTCGGGCACGGCGGGCCGCAGTGGCTGCTCCCCCGCCGGCCCGGCCGCCACCTCCTCGGCGGTCCCGCCGTCCCCGGCCACCGGGGGGGTGTGGACAGCCGGCGCCATCGTCTCAGGCGTCGGGCTACCCTCCCGTACTGGGGGCCCCGGCACCGGAGGGTGAGGGTCGGGCGTGCCCTGGTTCACCGCCTGGTCACCGTTCGATCACCGGGTCGCGGTCTCCGTGGCGAGGGCGGCCTTCACCTGGTCGAGGGTGTGGATGGGGGTGGGATCGACCCCCCGGGCGATGCCGAGGTAGGCCGAGGTGAAGTCGGCGAAGGCGGTCAGGCGGGCCAGGCGGGCCAGGTCGGGGCCGGTGCCGGCGGTGCGGACGACGGGGTCGGCGACCCCCAGGGCCTTGAGGACGGCGTCGATGCGGTGGGGGTCGCGGTCGTGCTCGGCGGGCTCGTCGCGGAGGAGGACCAGGTCGCGGTCTGGGCCGAGGCCGCCCTCGAGGCCCATGACGTCGTTGTGGTTGACCTCCGGGATGGGGCCGGACACGACCGAGACCTTGGCGTTCTCGTTGCACTGGGTGCGGAAGCGGGTGGCCGCGACCGCGCCCAGCTGGCCGCTGCCCCAGACGACGGGGAGGCGGTCGAGCAGGCGCAGGGCGGCCTGCTTGGCCGGGTTGGCGGCCGTCTCGACCTCGGGGCCGAGGGCGGCGGCCTCCTCGTCGAGAGTGTCGGCGGCGGCGCAGACCTGGTCGGTCAGGGGAGGCAGGACCCCGGCGGCCTCGGCGGCCAGGGCGGCCGGGACGACCAGTGACCAGAGGGCGGCGCGGGGCATGCGGCCCTCCTCGATGGTGACCATGGGTGCGCCCCGGGAGGCGGCCAGCTCCGCCAGGGCGCCGCCGGAGGTGACGGCGACCAGGCGGGCCCCGGCGGCCAGGCCCTGCTCGACCGCGGACAGGGTCTCGGCGGTGTTGCCTGAGTAGGACGTGGCCACCAGCAGCGTGCCCGGGCCGACGAAGGCCGGCAGCCGGTCGCCCTTGACGGCCAGCACGGGCACGGGCGAGGAGCCGAAGGCCAGCGCGGCCAGCACGTCCCCGGCGATCCCGGAGCCGCCCATGCCGGCCACGACCACGACCTCGGGCAGGGGCCCGACCAGGGTCGCGGCCTGGGCGGCGCGCAGGGCGACCCGCGCCTGCCCGCCGGCGCCGGCGACCTGGCCGAGCATGTCGCCCGGGTCGCGCCGGGCCACCTCGGCCGGGTCGTCGAGCACCGCGGCCCCCGAGGGACCGGGGGAACCCGGCCCGGACGCCCCGGTGGAGTCGGAGAGGTTGATCGTCGGGCCGCTCACGCCGGCGTCGTCCCCGGCTTCTCGGCCTCCTCGATCAGCATGACCGGGATGTCATCGCGCACCGGGTAGCGGTAGCGGCACTCGCCGCGGCACTCGATGACCTGCTCGGCCTCCTTGTACTCGACCTCGCCGTGGCAGTTCGGGCAGGCCAGGATCTCCAGCAGCTTGCTGTCAAGGGCCATCGTGGGCTCCCCCTCCTCGGGCCGTTCAGGCCGGCTCGCCGCCGACCGCCTCCAGCACCTCGTCCCGCACCCGGGCCATCTCAGCCTCGGTGGCGGCTTCGACGTTGAGCCGGAGCAGGGGCTCGGTGTTGCTCGGTCGCAGATTGAACCACCAATCGCCGCCCTCGACGGTCAGCCCGTCGGCGAAGTCGGCCATCTCCGCCGGGTGGCGGGCGGCCACGGCCCGAATGACCTCCCGCGGGTCGCCGTCGACGCGGCGGTTGATCTCCCCCGAGGCGGCGTAGCGGCGGTAGGGGGCCAGCACCTCGGACAGGGGCCGGCCGGCCCGGGACAGGGCGTCCAGGGCGACCAGGGCGGCGATCAGGCCCGAGTCGGCCCGGTAGTTGTCGCGGAAGTAGTAGTGGCCCGAGTGCTCGCAGCCGAAGATGGCCCCGGTCTCGGCCATCACGCCCTTGATGAAGCTGTGGCCGACCCGGGTGCGGACCGGGACCCCGCCGGCCTCGCGGATCGTCTCGGGGACGACCCGGGAGCAGATCAGGTTGTAGAGCACGGTCGCGCCCGGCTCACGCTCGCACATCAGGCGGGCCACCAGGGCCCCGACCAGGCTGGAGGGCACGGTCGCGCCCTGCTCGTCGACCAGGAACACCCGGTCGGCGTCGCCGTCGAAGGCCAGCCCGACGTCGGCCCCCTCGGCCACCACCCTGGCCTGGAGCTCGCGCAGGTTCTCGGGGTTCAGCGGGTCGGCCGGGTGGTTGGGGAAGCTGCCGTCCAGCTCGAAGTACATCGACACGAGCTCGAAGGGCAGGCCGGCGAACACCGCCGGGACCACGTGCCCGGCCATGCCGTTGCCGGCGTCGGCGACCACCTTGAGGGGCCGCAGCGCGCCGAGGTCGGCGAAGCCGCGGACGTGGGCCGCGTACCGCTCCAGCTGGTCGTCGGCCTGGCGCTCCTGCCCCCGCCGGCCGGCGTCGGCAGCCGGCTCGCCGGCGGCCACCATCCGCTTGATGTCGGCCAGGCCGGACTCCTCCCCCACCGGGACGGCGCCGGGCCGGCACAGCTTGAGGCCGTTGTAGCGGGCCGGGTTGTGGGAGGCGGTCAGCATCACCCCGGCGACGTCGAGGGCGCCGGAGACGTAGTAGAGCATGTCGGTCGAGCACAGCCCGACCCGGAGCACGTCCGCCCCCTGGGACATCGCCCCGGCGGCCAGGGCGTCGGCCATCGGCTTGGACGACGGCCGCATGTCCTGCCCGATAGCCAGGGTCCCGGCCCCGGTGAGGGCCACGAACGCCCGCCCGACCCGCTCGGCCAGCTCCTCGTCCAGCTGGTCAGGGTAGACCCCGCGGACGTCGTAGGCCTTGAACACCTGGTCGAGGGCGGCGGGCACGGCGGCTCCTTGCGGCGGTTCCGGCGGTGGGCTGTGGGCGCCGCAGATTCTAGCCCCGAACTCGCCCCAATCGCCTCAGAACCGGCGTTCGCTGGCCAGCGCCAGGACCCTGCCCAGGGGGACGTCGGTGCCCTCCTTGAACCAGCCCTTCCACTCGCAGGCCTGGCAGGAGGCGAAGGTGTGGTCCTCCTCGGGGGCCAGGCGGATCTGGATCGACGTCAGACGGTTGGAGGTGCAGGCGGGGCAGCGCATGGCGGAGTCCTTCAGGATGAGGAAGCGATGTCCTCAAGCCATCGGCGTCCGCGGACACGCGACACATAGCCCGCAGGGGTGGCTCATGGGCCACCCGAACGGGCTAGCACGTTCGCGACGCCCGCGGGAACTGTCAGGTTTCCCCTACCGGTTCCCGTGAGCGCCGGGGGGAAGGTACGACGGGCCGGGCTGCCGGTCAAGCATGCCGGCGATATGGTTTGCGGGTCGTCCTCGCCGTCCCGGAAGGAGCCGCTCTGCCCCGCGCTCGCCACGGTCGCCGCCCGCCCCGGCCCCGCCTGCGCCTGCCCACCGTGCAGCCGCCCGGGACCGGCCGGGAGGCGTTCATGCACCTGGTCGAGGAGGCGGTCGAGTCGATCCCCGAGCAGTTCCGGGACCGGCTCTCCAACGTGGAGTTCGTCATCGAGGAGACCCCGCGGGGCGACGAGGTCCCCGGGGGCGAGCTGCTGCTCGGCCTGTACCAGGGCGTGCCCCTGACCGAGCGGGGCGCCGGCTACTTCGGGGTCCTGCCCGACCGGATCGTGCTCTTCCGCCGGCCCATCGAGGCCAGGGCCCGCTCCGACGCCGACCTGGCCGAGCTGGTCCGCGAGGTCGTGATCCACGAGGTCGCCCACTACTTCGGCATCGACGACGACCGCCTGGACGAGCTCGGCTGGTAGCCAGGCCGGCGGGCGCGACCCGGGTCAGGGGGCGGCGGCGGGACCCGGCACGATGGGGCCGCCGGCGGGGAGGCCGCCGATGGCCGAGCCGGGGACGATCGGGGCGCCGTCCAGGGGGGCGGCCACCAGGCCGGCCGAGCCGGCCTGGACGACCAGGTTCTCGATGCCGTCGGGGACCTTCTGGACGGTCACCCGGCCGGGCGGGACGGCCACCGGGTCGCCGGCGCTGCCGCCGCCGGTGAGGTCGCCCAGGCGGGCCTCGAGCTCGACCGGGGACAGGTTGGCCAGCACCAGGTCGCCGCCGTCGGGGTTGCCCGGGACCAGCCAGCCGCTCTCGGACTGGCCCGTGCCCAGGTCGATGCGGGAGCTCAGCTGGTTGCCGTCACCCTGGGTGACCCGCAGGGCGGCCACGAACGGGGCGCCGTTGGTCGAGCGGACCTGGACGGCGAACGGCCCCTTGACGTCGAGGGCGGGGATGGCCAGCTCGGCCGTGCCGCCGTTGGCGATCGGCTCGCCGAACTCGCCCTCGGGCCGGAAGGTCGCCTTGGCGGTGGTGACCTGGAGCTCCACCTGCAGCGGGGCGGCATTGGGGTTGGTGATCAGCACCTGGGTCTGGCGGCCGCCGCCGCTGATCCCACCCGCGAACGACCAGGCCGGCTTGGCCGCGCCCTGGGCCGGGAGCAGGGTCGGGGGCCGGCCGCCGCTGCTCACGGCCGCACCGGCCACGACCCGGCCGGCTCGGGCGATCACCTCGATGGACGGCTTGAGCCCGGTCGGGGCCTCGTCCCCCAGGGAGCGGACCACGGCCTCGCCGGGCTTGATGAACACCTCGCGCTCGTCGGACTGGATGGAGCCGGAGGTGAGGTGGGGAATCAGCTCGACGGTGGCCGGCTGGCTGTCGGGGTTGGCGATGATCACCTTGGTGTCGCTGCCGAAGCGGGTGTCGGAGGCCGGCAGCCACCAGCGGTTGCTGGGGCCGGGGGCGCAGCCGAGGCCGGGGGCGCTGACCACCACCGGGGCGCTGAACGACTCCACCTGCACGAAACCGGCCGTGCCGGCCTTCAGCGACAGCCGCTCGGTCTTGCCGCCGGCCAGCTCCTTGGTCGCCGGGGCGGAGCTCTTGCCGGCCCCCCAGATGGTGGTGCGCAGCGAGGCGGCCGTCTCCCCGACGTTGGCGACGGTCACCGGGGTGGTCTGGCCGCCCAGCAGCGGGCAGACCCAGCGGGCCGAGTAGGGGTCGCGGGTCGCCGGAGCGGCCGGCGGCTCGGCCGACGGCAGGGCGTTGACCCCCAGGACCAGCACGGCGGCCAGGACGACCAGGGTCCCGGCCAGGCCGAGGCTGGAGCCGCGCAGGTCCGACAGCTGGGGCGTCTTCAGTTGTGGAGCCTTCAGCTGCGGTGCCTTGAGCTGCGGCGTCTTCCGTTGAGGCGCCTTGGGCGCGGGGCGGCGCCTCGGCTCCGCCGGCTCGGTGTCCGCGGTGCCCGGGGGCCGCTCGCCGGCCGGGAGGTCGGGAACCGGCCGCACCAGCTCGCGCCGGTCCGGCCGCTCGGGACGCTGCCGACGCCGCGGCGGGGACGGCTGGGATGCCTGGGATGCCTGGGACGGCTTGGGTGCCTTGGCGGCCCGGCCGCGCAGCAGGCCCCCCTTCTTCTGGTGGCGGGCGGCGCGGCTGGGGATCAGCGGGGCCGGGCGGTCCTCCTCGGGGTCGCCAGGGCCGCTCGGAGGCAGCTGGTCGCTCATCGGGCCACACCTCCCCGGGCCAGACCGGCCAGGCGGAGGTCGCCACCGGTGGTGTCGTCGACGGCGGCGCTCGGGGCGACCGGCGGGGCCACCCGGGTCGGGCGGGCCATGGTCGCCACCGCGGCCAGGACGAGCAGGGCCTGGATGAGCAGCAGGGTCAGGCGCCGGTCCTGCCCGGTGCGCTCGACCTCGAGGTTCCCCGAGGCCCCGGCGGGCAGCGTGAACGCCTGGGCCCACCCGAGGGCGGTGGTCGGCTCCAGCCGGGCCCCGCCGACGGTGGCCCGCCACGCCTCGGCCTCGGGGACCAGCAGCACGACCGTGGCCGGCCCGCTGGCCTCGATCTGCCCGGTGTCCGGGTCGGGGACCGGGACCGGCTGGTCGGTGCTGGTCAGCAGGCCCTGGACCTCGGCCGGCGGGGTCTCGCCAGGGATCACCCAGGCCGTCTGCGGCACGGCCGGGCCCTGGAACAGCGCCGCCTGCTCGGTCGGCTTGGCGTCGAGGTCCTGCTGCCTGGCCACCAGGTCGACCAGCCGGCCGGCATCGGGTCCCGGCCGCACGGCCACGTACCCGATGCCGAACATGCGCAGCATCGACCCGGCCCGGTGGGTGCGGGCCTCGACGATGTCGGTCACGACCGAGCCGAGGTCGTCGGCGACCGTCGCCGGAGGGCGGCCCGGGTCGAGCAGGGTCCGGCCTTGCGGCCCGGTGACGGCGAAGTCGACGCCGTGGTCGGGCCGCCCGGCCAGCCACAGCACCCGGGCCTGGCTGCGGGTGACCGTGGCCGGCAGGGCCGGGCTGTCGATCGCCTCCATCGGCGACCAGACGCCCCTGACCAGGTGGCCGGTCACCAACAGGCCGCTGACGGCGCTGAGCACGACCAGGGCGGCGGCGGCGACCCGGCGTACGCTGAAGCGGACGTTCAGCCTGGAGAGGGCCGCGCCGATGCCGGCCAGGCCGAGGCCGGTGGCCGCGGCCCAGGCGACCGCCCCCGGCACCAGCAGCCCGGCCGGCCAGTCGGTGACCCGCGGGGCCAGCCCCTTGGCCTGCCAGGCCGCGGTCAGGGCGGCGGCCACGAACCCGACCAGGAGCCAGAAGGCCTGCCGGCGACGGTTGGCGGCGGCGAAGACCAGGGCGGCCAGGGCCAGGGCCGGGTAGACCGGCCCGACCAGCGGGCCCGGCATCCCGCCGCCGCCCGGGCGGAGCTGGAGCAGGTCGGCCAGCCCCGGCGTGACCAGCGGCCGGCCGAGGTCGGCGAAGACGGCCCCGGTGAGCAGCCGCCCGCTCCAGGGCAGCAGGAGCAGCAGGGACAGCGCGAACCCGGCGGCCAGGTACAGCGACTGGCGGACGGCCGGCCGGCGCCCCTCGGCGCCCGCCCTGACCAGGGCGACCACGGCGACCGTGACCACCACCAGCCCCAGGGACACGACCGCGGACGGGCTCATGGCGATGGCCACGGCGGCCAGCAGGGCGAAACGCAGGGCCGGGCGCCACGGCTCCCGCGGCTGCTCGGCCCGGAAGGCCAGCACCACCTGGGCCAGGGCCGGCGGGGCCAGCACCAGCAGGACCAGCTCGCCGATGCGGCCCTGGGCGAGGGCGCCGGTGGCCAGGGGCGCGGTCGCGTACAGCAGCCCGGCCAGGGCCCGGGCCCACAGCTGGGGCACCACCACCCGCAGGGCCCGGCTGCAGGTGGCCGCGGCCAGTGGGAGGGCCAGCCACAGCAGCAGCTTCTCGGCCACCAGGGCCTTGCCGAAGGTCAGCACCGACAGCCCGCCGAGCAGGGCCAGCGACGGCGGCGCGGAGGCGGTCGAGCCCATCTGGGCCCGGTGGAAGCTGGAGACGAACTCGCGCAGCAGCTCGGTGGCGGTGGCCGGCCAGACCCCGAGGCTGACGCTGGCGATCGCCGGGGCGAACAGCACCGAGCGCAGCGAGATGGCCATGACCAGGGCGAACCCGGCGACCATGAAGGCCACCGGATGGCTGGCGACCACTCGCAGCACCGACACCCCGCCCGAGGGCATGTCCTGCTCCTCGCCGGTTTCGTCGGTCCGCTGGGCGACGTGGGCGCCGACCTCGGCCCCGTAGACCAGCTCGAGCGTGCCCCGGAGCAGGGCCCGCAGGCGCTGGCCGCCCGGGGCCCGTAACGGGGCCAGGGCGCTGTCGTCGACCTTGCGCTGCTTCTGGAGGCGGCGGCGGTGGACGATCGTGACCGGGAGCTCCTTGACGTTCCAGCCCCAGGCCCAGAGCACGGCCAGGGCGTCGGCCGGCCGACCGGTCAGGGCCAGGCTGGCCGAGCGGACCAGCGCCCCGACCATGGCCAGGAGCAGGGCCAGGGGCAGCTTGCGGAGGCTGGTCGCCTTCAGCATGGCCGCGATGGTGTGCCGCTCGACCAGGTAGCGGGGGTGGCCGACGGCCCGGGTCTTGCGGCTGCGGGAGGAGGCGGCGGCGAAGTGGCGGACCCGCGACTGGGGCACGACCAGGACCCGGCCGCCGGTCAGGTGGGTCCGCCAGCACAGGTCGAGGTCGTCGCGGAAGGCGGGCATGCGCTCGTCGAAGCCACCGACGTTCAGCAGGGCCCCGCGCCGGACCAGCATCCCTGCGGTGTTGAGGAAGAAGACGTCGCGGATCTGGTCGTGCTGGCCCTGGTCGATCTCGTCGTCCTCGATCTGGGAGACGGCCCGGCCGGTCCGGTCGATCGAGAAGCCGATCTCCTGCAGCCGGTCGGGGTTGGTCCAGGAGACCAGCTTGGGGCCGAGG
>DATABK010000403.1:0-3448 GCA_036259695.1 Actinomycetes bacterium
CCCGCGACTTCTCGCCCTCGTCGGCTCGCTGGTCCTGCTGGCCACCGTCGGCGTCCCGCTCCAGCGGGCCACCGCCCTGCGGCAGACCCAGGCCGTGTGGTCGGTCAAGTGCAACCACAGTCACTCCGCGCCCGACGACCCGATCGTCTTCCCCGCCCAGGCCGGGCGCTCTCACCTCCACGACTTCTTCGGCAACGTGTCGGTCGACGCCAACAGCACCACCGCCAGCCTGGCCAGGGCGGCCTCCACCTGTCTCAAGGGCATGGACGAGGTGGACAAGGCCGCGTACTGGACGCCGGCCCTGCTCCACAACGGACGGCCGGTGACCGGTTCGCCCGACGAGCTGCGCATCGACGCCTACTACGCCGTACTCGACAAGCCCCTGCCGGTGCGCTCGATGCCGGTCGGCCTGCGGATGGTCGCCGGCAACTCGCAGGCCAGGACGGCGCAGCCGGACGGCATCGTCCACTACAACTGCCTGTACTACCCTCGAGGCGGTCAGGCGACCGGGAAGAGCGCCGCCATCCCCAACTGCCCGCCGGGCACCTACCTGAGCGCCAAGATCCAGTTCCCCAGCTGCTGGGACGGCGTCAACCTCGACAGCCTCGACCACAAGTCGCACATGGCCTACCCGAACCGGCAGCAATGCCCGGTGACCCACCCGGTCGGGCTGCCGGCCCTGGCCATCCGGCTGCGTTGGAAGACGGCCAGAGGCATCCCCAGCTCCCAGCTCGCCCTCTCCAGCGGCGGCCAGCACTCAATGCACGCCGACTTCTGGAACGTCTGGAGCCCGTCGGTCATGCGGTGGCTGGTTGACAACTGCCTGAACGCCACCCGCAACTGCACCGACATCGCCCGCAGCCAGGTCCCGGTCGCCACCGGCTCGTTCACCGGTGGCTGACCCGCCGAGGCAGCCGCGCCGACCCGGAGGTCCGACGAGCCGTAGCCTCCGGGTCGCCGGTTGCCGTAGCGCCGCTACTGTCCTTGTGGGTTCAGCACCGGCAGGTACCGTGTGACCATGCCAGGTCTGCCCAGTCGGCCGCCGTCCACCGTCGAGGAGCTCGGACATGCCTCTGGTGCTGTTGCTGTCCAAACGTCACGTCCGGCTGTCGCTCGGCGTCGGCCTCGGCCTCATCCTGGCCGTCTCGCTGCTGTGGCAGCAGCGGGCCGACGCCGCCACCCTCGCGTTCAGCGACGGCTTCGAGGACGGCAACGCCAACGGCTGGACGTCCCCGCGCGGCCAATGGCAGGTCTGCCAGCAGCCGGGGCGGAGCCTCGCCTTCTGCGTCACCCCGACCGACGGCACCTATCCGGTCAGCTTCACCGGCAGCTTCGCCTGGACGAACTACAGCGTCGAGGCCGCCGTGACGGTGACCGGGATCGACGGGGGCGTGGCCATCATCGGCCGGGCCAGCGACCGCAACCACTTCTACATGCTCCAGCTCAAGCAGTACCGCCGGACCCACGGCTGGTTCATCCACCGGCGGGACGGCACCCGCTGGGTCGACATCGCCCTCGGCAGCTACCCATGGGTGGCTAACCGGCAGTACCACCTGAAGCTCGACATGCAAGGAAGCCAGCTCACCGCGCTGATCTCCACCGACGGCGGGACCAGCTGGACGACCCTCGGCAGCGTCAACGACGCCACCTACGCAAGCGGCCGCATCGGTGTGCGGGCCTGGGACACCACGGCCTACGTCGACAACGTGCGCGTGCACACCACCCCGTAGCGCGCTGGTTGATCCCGACGCCGGCCACCGCGTCGTGCCGGCGCCAGCCGACGCCCACCAGGGTGGCTCCAGGCTCAGCGGAGAAGCCGGCTTGCCGCAGTTTGCACAAACCGCGTGGTTGGTAGAGGCTCCTATGAGCCCGGTACGACTTCCGATCACCGTCCCGGGGACGAGGAGAGATCTGCCAGGGGAGGGGTGCTGGCTTGCAGGTGGCAACGCCGGCGCCGCGAAGCGTGTGGCGGGAGTTGCTGGCCGCCGACCCGACGGTGACGGTTCAGCAGACTCCTGAGTGGGTCGACGCGATCTGCAGCCTCGATCCATACCGGGACGTGAGCCGCCTCTACGTCACCGACAGCGGCCGCCAGTTCGTCCTGCCGATGGTGTCCCGCACCGGGCTGCCTGACCGGACCCGCGTGGTCAAGTCCCCCCCACGGACGTGGGGAACCAGCGGGCTGATCGCCGCCGGCGGGACGACCAGCGAGGACGTCGAGGCCGTCTGGCGGGACCTTGCCGGCCTCCCCATCGCCCACGGCTGGGTTCGGCCCTACTACCAGGCCGCTGCCGCCTGGGATGCCGTTGCTCCACCCGCTGGGGTGGTCACGCGGCGGCGGACCAACCATGTGCTGGACCTGGAGGGCGGCTCGGAGCGGGTCTGGTCGCAGCGGTTCGAGGGATCGGTCCGCCGGGCGGTCCGGAAGGCGGAACGCTCGGGCCTGGAGGTCGAGTGCGACACGACCGGGCGACTGGCATCCGTCTACCACGAGCTGTTCATGCGCTGGACGGCGCGGCGAACCGCCGAGAAGGGCTTGCCACGGGCGGTCCAGCAGTGGCGGGCCGAGCGGCGGTAACCTTCCCGCAAGTTCGCGGTGCTCGCCCCGATGCTGGGGGGCGCCTGCCGGATCTGGGTGGCCCGGTTGGACGGCCGGCCGGCCGCCGCGCTCGTCGTGCTGGTGTATGGCCAGCACGCCCAGTACTGGCGCGGGTACAGCGACAAGACGCTGGCGGGGCCGTCCCGTGCCAACAACCTCCTGCACTGGCTGGCGATCCAGGACGCCTGCCGGGCCGGCTGCCGTTGGTACAACATGGGCGTGTCAAATGACAAGACGTCGTTGGCCGAGTTCAAGAGCCGGCACGGCGCTGTCCCGTACGACTATCCGGAGTACATCATCGGGTGGCCCCTGGTCGCCAGGTCGTGGGAGGGGCGCCGCCACCTGCGGCGTCGGCTGGGGCGGATCGTGACCCGTCGGGGCTAGACAAGGGATAGGCCACCGGGCGCGGACAGTGACCGGCATCCCGGGTGCTGCTCAGGGGTGCTGCTCAGGGATTGGGTGCCCGCTTGATGATCGTCACCTTGGTGCCGTCGATTTGGAGATCCGCCCAGGTGGCGTTGTTGGCGTTGTTGCTTTCCTGGAACCAGCCGGTCGAGTCCGCGGTCGCCCACAACCGGTATCGGCCGGCCGTGAGCCCGGTGATGTCGATGTACTGGTCGGGCAGTCTCCATGAGTAGAGGTCACCCCAGCCGACCGACAGCCCCATCTTCAGCGTGGTGCTGGCCTGAGTGCCGCAGCCCTTGCTGGAGTAGACAACGTTCTGCGGCGCCCCGGGCAGCGTGAGCTTGTGCTGGTAATTGTCAAAGAAGCAGAACCCTCTCTTGGCCCCGGTGCCGACCTTGACGCCATTATCGGACCGGACGAGCTCGTAGCTCTCGAGATCCTTGA
>DATABK010000404.1:0-21212 GCA_036259695.1 Actinomycetes bacterium
TCGACCAGGTCGGTCTCCGCCCCGGGGATGGCGGCGTCCGGCGCGACCAGGTCGGCGGCCAGGCCGAGCCGGTCGGCGTTGAGGTCGGCCAGGAACACCCGGGCGGCGCCCCGGGCCCGGGCCAGCCGGACGTGCAGGCAGCCGATCGGCCCGGCCCCGATCACCACCACGGTCTGGCCCTCGCCGACCCGCGCCTGCTCCTGGCCGTTGATCACGCAGCTCAGCGGCTCGGCCACCGACGCCTCGGCGAACGACAGCCCCTCGGGGATGCGGTTGACGCCGTCGACGGCCAGGACCTTGGCCGGGACCCGCATCAGCTCGGCGAAGCCGCCGTCGTGCTGGTAGCCGATCCGCTCCTGGTTGGGGCAGACCGCCTGCCAGCCGTGCCGGCACTCGTGGCAGGTGCCGTCGGGGATGGCCGCGATCACCTGCACCCGGTCGCCCGCCGACCAGCCCTCGACACCCTCGCCGGCCGCGACCACCTCGCCGGCGACCTCGTGGCCGAGCACCCTGGGCGGGCGGAGGTCGGGATGGCCGGAGCGCCAGATCTTGGCGTCGGTCCCGCAGAGCGAGCAGTTGCGGACCCGGATCAGCAGGTCGCCGGGACCGGCCGTGGGCTCGGGGGCGTCCTCGACGCGGACGTCCCGCGGCGCGTAGAAGCGCGCCACTCTCATAGATCCGGCTCCTGGCGATTGGCAGGTTGAGCGATCAACGCTTCCGCTAGACCGGATGCGAAGCCAAACCGTACGATAACCGCGGCATGCGACTGTCGCGACGGAGCGCGTCGCTCGAAGTACGCCCCGCTCGGGCTTTCGACCCCGGAGGCAGCAGATGGCCGTGAACGCCGAGGCAGGCGCCAACACCAGCAGGACCGGCAACACGCGGGTCGCCGTCCAGAAGTTCGGCACCTTCCTGTCCGGCATGATCATGCCGAACATCGCCGCCTTCATCGCCTGGGGCTTCATCACCGCGTTCTTCATCGAGTCGGGCTGGACCCCGGTCGCCGGCCTCGGCGGCTTCGGGGAGGACGCCAACGGCGATCCCAACATCGGCCTTGTCGGCCCGATGATCCGGTTCATGCTGCCGCTGCTCATCGCCATCCAGGGCGGCCGGATGGTCTACGGCATCCGCGGCAGCGTGGTGGCGGCGGTGGCCACCATGGGCGTGATCATCAGCACCCCAGATCCGAACTTCCTCGGCGCCCTGATCATGGGGCCGCTCGCCGCCTGGGTCATGAAGCACGTCGACAAGCTCTGGGAAGGCAAGATCAAGCCCGGCTTCGAGATGCTGGTCAACAACTTCTCCGCCGGCATCCTGGCCGCGGCGCTGGCCGTCGTCGGGTTCTTCGTGTTCGGGCCGCCCATCGAGGCCATCGCGACGGCACTCGGTGACGGCGTCGACTGGCTGGTCGACAACAGCCTGCTCCCGCTGGCCAGCCTCATCATCGAGCCCGCCAAGGTGCTGTTCCTGAACAACGCCATCAACCACGGCGTCCTGACCCCGCTCGGCATCCAGCAGGCCGCCGAGGAGGGCAAGTCGATCCTGTTCCTGCTGGAGGCCAACCCGGGACCGGGTGCCGGGCTGCTGGTGGCCTACGCCATCTTCGGCACCGGCGTCGCCAAGAACACGGCACCCGCCGCCTTGATCATCCAGTTCTTCGGCGGCATCCACGAGGTCTACTTCCCGTTCGTGCTGCTGAAGCCCATCACCTTGCTGGCGACGATCGCCGGCGGCATGGTCGGCATCCTCACCCTGGTCATCTTCGGTGCCGGCCTCCGGGCTCCGGCGGCTCCTGGCTCCATCATCGCCGTGTACGCCCAGACACCCGGCAACAGTTTCGTCGGCGTCACCCTCTCCGTCCTCCTCGCCGCCGCGACGACGTTCCTCGTCGCCTCGGTGATCCTGCGGGCCAGCCGCAGGAACGAGGAGGAGGGCGGGGCCGACCTGGCCGCCGCGACCAAGCAGATGGAGGGCCTGAAGGGCAAGGAGGCGACCAGCTCGGTGTCCAGCCTGCTGGCCAAGGCCGAGGAGGACGAGGCCCAGTCCCGGACCGAGCCGATCCGCAAGATCGTCTTCGCCTGTGACGCCGGCATGGGGTCGAGCGCGATGGGCGCCTCGGTGCTCCGCAACAAGCTCAAGAAGGCCGGCTTCGAGGACGTCTCGGTCGTCAACGTGGCCATCGCCAACCTTGACGACACCTACGACCTGGTCGTGACCCACCAGGACCTGACGCTGCGGGCGATGGACAAGACACCGAGCGCGCAGCACGTCTCGGTCCAGAACTTCATGGCCAGCCCCAAGTACGACGCCATCGTCGAAGAGGTGAAGCACACCAACGCGACCGAGGGCAGCGGCGCGCCGAGCTGAGCCCGGGCCGTCCCCCAACAGACAAAGGAGCTCGCTCGCATGAGTGACGTTCTGTCGCTGTCCCAGATCAAGATGCCGGGAACCGCCCGCAGCAAGGACGACGCCATCCGGGAGGCCGGCGAGATCCTGGTCAACGCCGGCGCGGTCACGCCCGAGTACATCGACTCGATGTTCGAGCGGGAGCGGTCGGTCTCCACCTACATGGGCAACTACCTGGCCATCCCGCACGGCACCAACGAGGCCAAGGAGTCGATCAAGCGGTCGGCGCTGTCGGTGATCCGCTACCCCGAGCCGATCGACTGGGACGGCAACGAGGTCCTGTTCGCCCTCGGCATCGCCGGCTACCAGGGCGGGCACATGGACATCCTGAGCCGGATCGCCATCGTCTTCTCCGACACCGACGAGGTCGACAAGCTGGTCGCCGCCCAGTCGGCCCAGGAGATCTACGACCTCCTCAACGCCGTCAACGAAGAATGAGCGGCGTCGCCGTCCATTTCGGCGCCGGGAACATCGGCCGCGGGTTCGTCGGGCTGATCCTGCACCGCGCCGGCTACCAGGTGGTGTTCGCCGACGTGGTCGACGAGCTCATCGACGCCCTCAACAGCACGCCGAGCTACCTCGTCAAGGAGGTCGGGCTCGACTCCTCCGAGGAGCGGGTCGACAACTACCGGGCCATCAACAGCCGCCGCGACGAGCCGGCCGTCATCGACGAGATCGCGTCGGCCGACATCGTGACTACGGCGGTCGGCCCGACGGTGCTCAAGTTCGTCGCCCCACTGATCGGCGAAGGGCTGCGCAAGCGGCCGGGCGGGGCGGAGCCCCTGGCCGTCATGGCCTGCGAGAACGCCATCAACGCGACCGACGCGCTGGCCGAGCACATCCGCGCGAACGTCCCGGAGTCGGAGTGGCCGGCGGCGGCGGCCAGGGCCGTCTTCGCCAACACCGCGGTCGACCGGATCGTGCCCGCCCAGGCGCCGGACGCCGGCCTGGACGTCACCGTCGAGACCTACTTCGAGTGGGCCATCGAACGACCCCCGTTCGGCGGCAACGAGCCGTCGATCCCCGACGCCAGCTGGGTCGACGACCTGGCCCCGTACATCGAGCGCAAGCTGTTCACCGTCAACACCGGCCACGCCGCCACCGCCTACCACGGCTTCGCCAGGGGCATCAAGAAGCTGAGCGACGCCCTCGACGACGACGGGGTCCGGGCCGCGGTCACCGGCGTGCTGGAGGAGACCAAGCAGCTGCTGGTGGCCAAGCACGACTTCAGCGACGAGGCCCAGCAGGCGTACGTCGACAAGATCCTGCAGCGGTTCGCCAACCCGCACCTGCCGGACACCGTCGACCGGGTCGGCCGGCAGCCGCTGCGCAAGCTGTCGCGCTCCGAGCGGCTCATCGGTCCGGCGGCCGAGCTGGCCGAGCGGGGCATCCGGCCCCAGCACCTGCTGGCCACCGTGGACGCCGCGCTGTCGTTCGACGTCCCCGAGGACCCCGAGAGCGTCGAGCTCCAGCAGCTGCTACGCACCCTGACGGCCGAGGAGGGGACCGAGCGGATCTGTGGCCTGAAGCCGTCCGACCCGCTGTACGACGACGTGGTCGCGGTGCTGGCGCGCAGGGTCGGCGGGGCGTGAATGAGCGAGCCGGGCCCACGGCTCGCCGTCCTCACCAGCGGCGGTGACGCCCAGGGCATGAACCCGGCCGTCCGGGCCGTGGTCCGGACCGCGCTCAACCACGGGGCGGAGATCTTCGCCGTCTACGAGGGCTGGCAGGGCCTGGTCGACGGGGGCGACCGCATCCGCCCGGTCACCTGGAACGACGTCAGCAACATCATGAACCGCGGCGGCACGGTGATCGGCACGGCCCGCTCGGCGGCGTTCCGCCAGCGCGACGGCCGGCTCCGGGCCGTGCACCACCTCGTGCAGCACGGCATCGACCGGCTGGTCGTGATCGGCGGCGACGGCAGCCTGTCCGGGGCGGATCTCCTCCGCCAGGAATGGCCGTCGCTGCTGTCCGAGCTGCTGGCCGCCGGCACCATCGACCCGGAGACGGCCGAGCGGCACCCGGCGCTGATGATCGCCGGGCTGGTCGGGTCGATCGACAACGACATGCTCGGCACCGACATGACCATCGGGGCCGACTCGGCCCTGCACCGCATCGTCGAGGCCGTCGACGCCATCGGCTCCACCGCCCAGAGCCATCAGCGCAGCTTCGTGGTCGAGGTCATGGGCCGCCACTGCGGCTACCTGGCCCTGATGAGCGCGATCGCCGGCTACGCCGCCTACGTGCTGATCCCCGAGTGGCCGCCGGACCCGGGCTGGGAGCGGGACCTGTGCGAGATCATCAAGAACGGCCGCGCGGCCGGCCGGCGCCACAGCATCGTGATCGTCGCCGAGGGCGCCCATGACAGCGCCAACCGGCCGATCAGCAGCGAGTACGTCCGCCAGGTGCTCGAGCAGCAGCTCGGTGAGGACGTGCGGGTGACCATCCTCGGGCACGTGCAGCGCGGCGGCGCGCCCAGCGCCTTCGACCGCTGGATGAGCTCCATCCTTGGCCACGCGGCCGTCGAGGAGGTCCTGACGGCCACGGCCAGCAGCGTCCCCCAGCTGATCGGGCTACGGGGCAACCGGGTGGCCAAGGAGCCCCTCATGGAGTGCGTGGCCCGGACCCGCGAGCTGGCCGAGCGGATCGGGGCCCGGGACCACGACACCGCGCTGATGATGCGCGGTGACAGCTACACCGAGACCATGCACGTCTTCCGGTCCCTCTCCCAGGCCCTGCCCAGCTCCCAGACCAGGCGCCGCGACACCCGGATCGCCGTGGTCCACGTCGGCGGGCTGGCGCCGGGCATGAACGCCGTGGCCGGGGCCGCGGTGCGGCTCGGGCTGGACCGCGGGTACACCATGCTCGGGATCAACGGCAGCTTCGGCGGCCTGATCGACGGGGACGTGCGCGAGCTCCAGTGGGGCGACGTCGAGGGCTGGAGCAGCCTGGGGGGCGCCGAGCTGGGGATCAGCCGCCACGTACCGACCGTCAAGGACCTGTACGCCATCAGCCGCGGCCTGGAGGAGCAGCGCGTGCGCGGGCTGCTGATCATCGGTGGCTGGGACGCCTTCCAGGCCGCGCACACCCTGGACCGCGAGCGGGAGCGCTACCCCGCCTTCCAGATCCCGACGATCTGCCTGCCGGCCACCATCGACAACAACATCCCGGGCTCGGAGCTGTCGGTGGGCGCCGACAGCGCGCTCAACCTGATCGTCGACGCGATCGACCGGCTGCGGGAGGCCGGGACCGCGACCCGTCGCTGCTTTGTCGTCGAGGCGATGGGCGGGTTCTGCGGCTACCTGACCCTGCTGGGCGGGCTGTCCGGGGGCGCGGTGCGCGTGTACCTGCACGAGGAGGGCGTCACGCTCAGGGGGCTGGCCGACGACGTCGAGCGGATGGTCGCCAGCTTCCAGGTCGGACAGCGGCTCTTTCTCACGGTGATGAACGAGAAGGCGAGCCCGATGTACACCAGCGAGTTCCTGAGCCGGCTGTTCGAGCAGGAGAGCCAGGGCCTGTTCGACGCCCGCCAGGTGGTCCTCGGCCAGACCCAGCAGGGCGGCTCGCCGTCCCCGTACGACCGGATCCTCGCCACCCGCCTGGCCGCGCACTCCATCGACTGGCTCGGCTTCCAGATCGACAGCGCCACCAGCCCCGGCGCCTTGATCGGGATGCACGAGGGCAGGATCCGGGTGCTGCCGTTGCGCAACACCGGGGAGCTGGCCGACTGGGAGCACCGGCGCCCTGTCCAGCAGTGGTGGATGCGGCTGCGCCCGATCATCGACGTGCTGGCCAACCGGCTTGCGGCCAGCCAGGCCGGACCGGTCTGAGTCCGGCGGCGCCGTCAGGTCCTGGCCGGGGCCTCGCGGAGCTCGAAGGAGACGACCTTGCCGGTCCCGGGGGCGGTCGAGTCGTCGTCGCGGACCTCGATCCGGACGACGTCGTCGCCGGCGTCCACGGTCAGCTCGACCGGGGCGTCGGTGTGGCGCAGGGCGCTGGCCACCAGCTCGCTGGCCATCCGGCCGGCGTCTTCGACCAGGGTCATGGGGCCGGCCTGGGTCACCGCCTCGGCGGCGAACGCGCCCGCCCGCCGGGCGGCATGGGGCCCGGCGTCCAGCCAGGCCCGGCGCCGGTGCTCCTGGCCGGGCCCCAGGACGCGGTGCGAGGGCAGGCCACCGCCGACCGACGGCGGGCAGGTCGGGCACTCCAGCTCGTGGCCGGGCTCGACCGGTTGCTGGACGTGACGCAGGTGCTGGCAGTCGAGGCGCACCCAGCGGCCGGGGTTCCCGGTGATCTGGGTCGAGAGTCGGGCTGCCTTCAAGGTTCCGGTGTCGGGCACGACGGGGAAGAGGCTGTCAGCCAACGGCGATCACACCCATCGGGGAAGCGGTACGTGGGACTACCATACGGCCGGATCGGGGGCGGGAGAAGATGTCCTCATGGTGATCATGTGTCCGTAACAAGAAATTCAAACTGGCTGGCGCATCTGCCCCCCGGGATCGACCCCGACCGTCTCGACCTGCTGGCCGCCGGGAGCCTGCCGGCCGCCTGGCGGCGGCTGGCCGAGGCCGACCCGGGCCGGCCGGCGCTGTGGGCCGAAGGGCCGGGCTGGCGGTCACGGGGGGAGCTGGAGACGGCCTCGGCCCGGGTCGCCGGGCGGCTCCGGCGGGCCGGGCTGGCCGCCGGGGACCGGGTGCTGGTCAGCGCGGCCACCTCCATGGACCTGGTCGTCACCTACCTCGGCGCCCTGCGCATGGGCCTGGTGGTGGTGCCGGTCAACACCGCCTACCGGGAGCGCGAGGTCGCCCACATCGTCGGCGACGCCCGGCCGCGGGCGGCGGTGGTCGACGACCTGGAGCGGGGCGAGTGGGCGCGGCGCGGGGCCGGGGGCGACCTCCTGGTCACCGGGCCCGAGGCCGGCCTGCCCGACGGCGACCCGCCGCCTCTGGACACCGCCGGCCCCGGCGACCCGGCCCTGCTCTGCTACACCTCGGGCACCACCGGCGCCCCCAAGGGAGCCGTGCTCACCCACGGCAACCTGCTGGCCAGCGCCGAGGCGCTGCGCCTGGCCTGGCGCTGGGGGCCGGACGACCGGCTGGTCCTGGCCCTGCCCCTGTTCCACATCCACGGCCTCGGGGTCGGCCTGCACGGCACCCTGCTCGCCGGGGCGTCGGCCGTGCTGCTGCCCCGGTTCGACACCGACGCCGTCCTGGACGCCGCCCGCGACCACCGGGCGACCCTGTTCTTCGGGGTGCCGACCATGTACGCCCGGCTGGCCGCCTCGCCCCGGGCGGCCGAGCTGGGCCGGCTGCGGCTGTGTGTGTCCGGGTCGGCGCCGCTGCCCCCGACCGTGTTCCAGCGCCTGGCCGAGCGGGCCGGTCAGCGGGTGCTGGAGCGCTACGGCATGACCGAGACGATCATGAACGTCTCCAACCCCTACGACGGGGAGCGGCGGCCGGGCACGGTCGGGCTGCCCCTGCCCGGGGTCGAGCTGCGCCTGGCCGGTGGGGATCAGGGCGAGGTCCTGCTGCGCGGCCCCAACGTGTTCTCCGGCTACTGGGGCAACCAGGAGGCCACGGCCGAGGCCTTCGACGACGACGGCTGGTTCCTCACCGGCGACCTGGGCAGCTTCGACGACCACGGCTACCTGCGGATCGAGGGCCGCAGCAAGGAGCTGATCATCACCGGCGGCTACAACGTCCACCCCCGCGAGGTCGAGGAGCTGCTGCTCGAGCACCCCGGGGTGGCCGAGGCGGCGGTCGTCGGGACCCCCTCGGAGGAGTGGGGCGAGCAGGTGACCGCCTTCGTCGTCCCCGCCGACCCGGACGCCCCGCCCGACCGCGACCGGCTGCTGGCCTTCGCCGCCGAGCGGCTGGCCGGGTTCAAGCGGCCCCGGATCGTCCACTACGTGGAGGCGTTGCCCCGCAACGCCCTCGGCAAGGTGATGAAGCACGAGCTGAAGCCATGAACGAGGCAACGGGAGGTCCGATGGACAAGGTCGACCTGGGCGGCAGGACCGCGATCGTCACCGGCGCAGCCAGCGGCATCGGCGAGGCCTGCGCCCGCCGCCTGGCCGAGGCGGGCGCCAGGGTCACCGTGGTCGACCTCGACCGCGACGGCGCCGAACGGGTCGCCGGCGAGCTCGACGGCACCCCGGTGGCCGCCGACCTGACCGACCCGGCCGCCCTCGACGGCCTCCAGCTGACCGCCGACGTGCTCGTCAACAACGCCGGCTTCCAGCACGTGGCCCCGGTCGAGGAGTTCCCACCGGAGCGGTTCGCGGCCATGCTCGCCCTGATGGTGGAGGCCCCGTTCCGCCTGGCCCGGGCGGTCCTCCCGGCCATGTACGAGCGCGGCTGGGGCCGGATCGTCAACATCTCCTCGGTCCACGGCCTGCGCGCCTCCCCCTACAAGAGCGCCTACGTCGCCGCCAAGCACGGCCTGGAAGGCCTTTCCAAGGTCCTGGCCCTCGAGGGCGGCCCCCGCGGGGTCACCTCCAACTGCATCTGCCCCGCGTACGTCCGCACCCCCCTGGTCGAGAACCAGATCGCCGACCAGGCCCGCATCCACGGCATCTCCGAGTCCGAGGTCATCGAGAAGGTCATGCTCACCGAGCCCGCCATCAAGCGCCTCCTGGAGCCGGCCGAGGTCGCCGACGCCCTGCTCTACCTCTGCTCCCCAGCCGCGGCGTTCGTCAACGGGACGTCGTTGGTCCTGGATGGGGGCTGGACCGCCCGGTGAGTGGTCCCGAGCCCGGGCGATCTCTCTACCCCGCCGCTTCCTTGGGCCGTGGTAACCACAGCTCGACGGTGGTGCCCATGCCGGGGGCGCTGGCGATGCGGCACCAGCCGCCGGCCATGGCGGCCTGCTCCCGCATGCTGATGAGGCCGAGGTGGCCGGCGGGGCGGCGGTCGACCAGGCCGGGGAGGAAGCCGATGCCGTCGTCGCTGACGCGGGCGAGGACGCCGCCGTCGACCTCCTCGAGCCGGACCGCGACCCGGGAGGCGCGGGCGTGGGCGCGCACGTTGGCCAGGGCCTCCTGGACGATCCGGTAGGCCACCACCCGCAGCTCGCCGGGCAGCTCCCCGGCCGACTCGTCGCTGACCTGGACCACGAAGCCGGCCAGCTCGCCGGCCCGCCGGGCGTACTGGTCGATGGCCGCGGCCAGCCCGACCTCGTCGAGCAGGGGCGGGCGGAGCTCGAACACGAGCTGGCGGAGCCGGCCGACGCTCTCGGTGGCCGTGGCCGCCAGCCGCTCGATCAGCTCGGTGGAGCGGGGGTCGTGCAGCCGGCCGCCGAGCGCCTGCAGCTGCAGGGTCACGGCCACCATGGCCTGGATGGCGTCGTCGTGGATGTCGCCGGCGACCTGGCGCCGCTCCTCCTCCTGGCTGGTCACCACCCGCTCCAGCAGGGAGCGGCGCTGCTCGTCGGCCTGGCGCAGGCTGCGCAGGGTCCGGTGGTGCTCGGTGACGTCACGGAGCACCATCAGCCAGCCGATCGGCGGCCCCTGCCGGTCGGGCATGGCCACCACCGTCGGCTCGTACCGCTGGGTCTTCCCGCCCCTGGTGATGACCAGCTCCTCGGCCAGCCGCCCGGAGGCCCCGTTGCTGGCCGTCGGCGGGTCGCGGACCGCCTCGGCCGCCTCCGGGAGCAGCTCGGCCAGGGGGTGGCCGACGGCGTCGGCCAGAGCGCGGCCGAGCAGCCGCTCGGCCGGCGGGTTGGCGTCGACCACCCGGTGCAGCGGGTCGAGCACCACCACCGCCTCGGAGATGGTCTCGAAGACCAGGCCGCGGGCCACCGGGCGGATGCCGAGCAGCCGGAACCGGAACAGCCCCCAGACCAGCACCAGACAGGAGACCATGAGCAGGAACGGGGTCAGGTCGACCCGCCCGAACGGCCCCACGTCGAAGTTGTAGAGCAGGTTGAACCCATAGGGAACGATCAGGCTGACGATCAGGAGAGTGGCGACCCGCCGGTAGATCCGGGAGGCGCGGAGCAGGGCCGACACCATCAGGATCAGGCTCCCCCACATCACCACGCCGGAGTAGACCAGGTGCGGCCAGAACAGCGGGCCGGGCTCGGCCACGGCGTCGGGGTCGAGGGCCGCCTCCCGCGGGTAGTAGCGGATCAGGTCGTGGGTGGCCTCATTGGCCAGCAGGACCAGGACGACCACGGGGTGGATGGCAAGCAGGGCCAGGTTCCGCCAGTTGACCCACGACCGGCGCCCCGCGAACAGCGCCGCGAACGCGAACCAGGCCGGCGGGAGCAGCACCAGGCCGACGTACTTCAGGTCGCCCCAGCGCGACATGGACGGCAGGTCGGCCGCGCCCAGCTCGGCGGCGTAGGCGCCGGCCCAGATGAGGAGGGCCAGCAGCACCAGGGACAGGGCGACGCCGGCCGAACCGCCCCGCCGCCGCCAGACGTAGACGGCCATGGCCACGAACACGGCCGTGGTGGCGAGCATGGCCAGGCCGACGCCGGTCCAATGCCAGGCGGCGGCCGCAGCGAGGATGCCGGGTGCGACCCGGGGCTGCTGAACCATCGTCCGAAGTGGGCATTCTTCACCATCTGCGGGGCCCACGGGGCCCCACCCGACCGGTTCGAGACGCTGGTTCGCGATCCGGGACGAGCCATCAGCAACGGGGTTGAACCGACCAATAGGTCGGGTCGGCCGCCTTGACGAGTTCTGCCGACCTCCTCTACCCTCCACCACTCGTAACCGCCGGAGGCGAGCGCGCCCCCACGACGCCCCTCCTGGCCAGCGCCCCGAACAACGGGAGCGCGACCGTGCGCCGCGTGGTGGCGCACGGGCTCAACGGCCCGTCCCGTCGGGCCTTCCCAAGTGCAGGAGGAGGAGTCTTTCCTTGGCACGCATTCACGCACACCAGTTAGCCCGGACGGCCCGCCTGGGTGTCGTCACCGGCCTCGGAGCGGCGGTCCTCGCCTCGGCGTTCGCGCTGCCGGCGTCGGCCGAGCCCGTCAACGCCGTCCAGCGCGGCCAGACCAAGATCGTCGCCGCCCAGACCGACCAGAAGCGCAAGAAGGTCACGGTCGCCCAGGGCGACACCCTCAGCAAGATCGCCAAGAAGGCGAAGCTGTCGAGCTGGCGGCCGGTCTGGGACCTGAACAAGAAGATCAAGCACCCCAACCTCATCTACCCCGGGCAGAAGCTGCTCCTCCCCGCCAAGGGCGAGAAGGTCAAGCACCGCCCGCTCCCGGCGATGGTCGTGACCCGGGTCGTCTCCTCGGAGCGCTCCGCCGCTCCCGTCACCTCCAGCTCCTCCCGGCGCTCGACCGCCACCCGCCCGGCCGCGGCCCCGGCCGGCGGCAGCGTCTGGGACCGCCTGGCCCAGTGCGAGTCCGGCGGCAACTGGAGCATCAACACCGGCAACGGCTACTCGGGCGGCCTGCAGTTCGCCCCGGGCACCTGGGCCGCTCACGGCGGCACGGGTTCGGCCCACAACGCCAGCCGTGCCGAGCAGATCCGGGTCGCCGAGCGCGTCCGGGCCTCGCAGGGCTGGGGCGCCTGGCCTGCCTGCTCGAGCAAGCTGGGTCTGCGCTAACCGGTAGCTGGGCAGCCTTCACCCGCCCACCTCGTCGCTGGGCCCCCGGTGGGGGGAGCGTAGCCGACGGCTGCGTACGGTGCTGGCGGCTGTCCACAGCCATCGTGGGGAAGATGCGGCGCGTCGTCCTTCGGGGCGGCGCGCCGCATCGCATTTCTGTACTACGGTTCTCCCATGACCCAGCAGGCGTCGCCGCTTGCCTCCCGCGTCGGTGGGGGGCGGGCCGAGGGCGGGCGCCGGCACCGGTCGGTCAACCCGGCCCACACCGCCGACGTGGTCACCGAGGTGCTGCTGGCCGAGCCGGAGACGTTCGTGGCCGCGGGCGCGGCCGCCCGCGAGGCCCAGGCCGACTGGGCGGCGACGCCGGCCCCGGTGCGGGGCCGGGTCATCAAGCACCTGGGGCGGCTGGTCGAGGAGAACGCCGACGCCCTGGCCCGCCTGGTCACCCGCGAGATCGGCAAGCCGCTGGCCGAGGCCAGGGGCGAGGTCACCGAGATCGTCGACACCTGCGACTTCTTCGCCGGGGAGGGCCGTCGGCTCTACGGCCAGACGGTGCCGAGCGAGATGCCGGACAAGCAGCTGTTCACCTTCCGCCAGCCGGTCGGGGTGGCGGCGGTCATCACCGCCGGCAACTTCCCGGTCGCGGTGCCGTCCTGGTACCTGGTCCCGGCGCTGCTGTGCGGCAACGCGGTCGTCTGGAAGCCGGCCGAGTGCGCTCCGGCCACCGCCGAGGCCCTGGCCCAGCTCTGCTGGCACGCCGGCCTGCCCGACGGCGTCCTCAACCTGGTCCAGGCCGACGGGCCGGCCACCTTCGACGGCCTCGCCGCCGCGCTGGAGGCCGGCCTGGTCGACAAGGTCGGCTTCACCGGCTCCACCGAGATCGGCCGCCGCATCGGCGAGCTCTGCGGCCGCCACCTCCAGGTCCCCTGCCTGGAGCTGGGCGGCAAGAACCCGCTGGTCGTGATGCCCGACGCCGACCTCGACCTGGCCGTCGAGGGCGCCCTGTTCAGCGGGTTCGGCACCGCCGGCCAGCGCTGCACCTCGCTGGGCACGGTGATCGCCCACGCCGAGATCCACGACGAGTTCCTGGCCCGGTTCGCGGCCGCCACCGAGCGGGCCCGGATCGGCGACCCGCTCCAGGACGTGCTGTACGGGCCCATGATCGACCAGCGCTTCTGCGACCGGTTCCTGGGCTGGCTGGACCTGATCCAGCCCCACCACCAGGTGCACGGCTCGACCGCCACCGGGAGGGTCACCGCCGCCAACCCCCGCCAGGGCTTCGTCGGCGACCCGGCCGACGGCCTCTACTGTCACCCGACGATCGTCTCCGGGATCACCGCCGACGACGAGCTGTACCAGCGGGAGACCTTCGGGCCGATCGTGGGGGTGGCCGCCTGCGACTCCCTGGAGGAGGCGGTGGAGCTGGCCAACGGCCACGGCTTCGGGCTGTCGGCGGCCGTCTACACCCGCGACCCGGCGACCGCCTTCCGCTTCCGGGCCGGCGTCTCGGCCGGGATGGTCAGCGTCAACAACTCGACCTCGGGGGCCGAGGCCCACCTGCCGTTCGGCGGCAACGGCCGCTCCGGCAACGGCAGCCGCCAGTCCGGCATCTGGGTCCTCGACCAGTTCACCCGCTGGCAGGCGCTGAACTGGGACTACGCCGGCCGCCTGCAGAAGGCCCAGATGGACGTGGCCGACCCGACCCCCGACCGGGACTTCCGCCTGTGAGTCCGGAGGGGTCCGGGGAACCCCAGGGGGGTGCCCCGGTCAATCGGGGCCCCCTGGAGGGGCTGGTGGGGGCCGACTTCTCCAGGGTGCTGGCCGGGCCGTTCGCGACCATGCTGCTGGGCGACCTCGGAGCCGACGTCATCAAGGTCGAGCACCCCGGCGGCGGCGACGAGACCCGCGCCTGGGGGCCGCCCTTCTACGGCGAGCACAGCACCTACTACCTGGCCGTGAACCGCAACAAGCGCAGCGTCGCCCTCGACCTCAAGACCGAGGCGGGCCGGCGGGCCGCCCGCGCCCTGGCCGGGCGGGCCGACGTGCTGGTCGAGAACTTCAAGGCCGGGGCCCTTGACCGTGTCGGGCTCGGGTACGAGGAGGTGGCCCGGGACAACCCGGGCCTTGTCTGGTGCTCGATCTCCGGCTTCGGCCGGGGTGCCGGGGCCGAGCTGCCCGGCTACGACTTCCTGGTCCAGGCCATGAGCGGGCTGATGAGCATCACCGGCCCGGCCGGGGGCGAGCCGACCAAGGTCGGGGTGGCCCTGGTCGACGTGCTGACCGGGCTGTACGCGACCACCGGCATCCTGGCCGCCCTCCAGGAACGGGCCCGGACCGGCCGCGGGCAGCGGGTCGAGGTCAGCCTGCTCGGCTCGGCCCTGGCCAGCCTGGTCAACCAGGCGTCGTCGTTCCTGTGTACCGGGGCCCCGCCCCGGGCCATGGGCAACCGGCACCCCAGCATCACCCCGTACGAGACCCTGGCCACCGCCGACCGGCCGCTGGTGGTCGCCGTGGGCAACGACGGGCAGTTCGCCCGTCTCTGCCGGGCCGTCGGCCGGGACGAGCTGGCCGGCGACCCACGCTTTGCGACCAACGTCGACCGGGTGGCCAACCGCGACGAGCTGGCCGCCCTGCTCGAGGAGGCCCTGGCGGCCCGAGGGGCGGCCGACTGGGTGGCCGCCCTGGCCGAAGCCGGCGTGCCATGCGGGCTGGTCAACGACATCGGCGAGGCGTTCGCCCTGGCCGACCGCCTCGGCCTGGGCCCGGTGGCCGACGCCGGCGGGATCCCCCAGGTGGCCAGCCCGATCGGGCTGTCGGCGACCCCGGTCTCCTACCGCCTGCCCCCGCCGGCCCTCGGCGAGCACACCGCCGAGGTGCTGGCCTGGCTGGCCACAGCGCCGTAGCCGAATTTACGGTTTCTGCAGCCGTATCGCCTGCTTGCCCAGAACGCCTGGAAGGAGGGAACGGTGGCGGCTTCGTGCCGCCACTCAGCGTGTGAAGGAGGGTCAGCGGCAGGTGTCGACGGCGGAAACGATGACCAGGGGGGCCGGGCGTGCGGTGCGGCCACCGCGGCGCGTCGTCCTGCTCTCGGAGAGCATGGGGCTGGCCGCGCTCCTGAAGTACCTGCTCGGGGCCAGCGGGACGCTGACCCGGTTCGCCACCTTGCGCGAGGCGGACGACCGCGAGGGTCTGGTCGACGCCGACACGGTCGTGCTCGACCTGCCCCGCGAGGGTGCCGACACCACCCTGGCCCAGGTCCGCCACCGCTACCGGGGCGAGCTCATCGTGTTCGCCGACCGCGGGCACGGCCGGCCCAAGTCCGCCCCCGAGCCCGCCTGGACGCTGCTGGAGCGGCCGTTCTCGGCCGTCGACCTGGGAGCCGCTCTCGGCCTGCCCGGCCTGGACGCGGCGACCGCGCCGGGCCCCAAGGCCGAGCCGAAGCCGGACCCCAACCCGGCCGCCAAGGCCGACCGGCACCCGCCGGTCGAGATCCGCACGGCCCGCCCGATCCCGCCCACGCTGGCCGGCACCGCCGCCACCACCACCGCCGACGTCAAGGCGGCCGCCAGGAAGTCCCCGTCCTGGGCCCCGTTCGCCGCCACCGCCGGCACCGCCCAGGCCGGGCTGGCCGGGCGGGCCTCCCGGCTGCTGGCCGCCCTCACCCACGGCTGGCAGGCCAAGCGGCGGGTGCGGGTGGCCGGGTTCTCGGTCTTCGCCCTGGTCGCGTTCACGGTCGCCTTCGCCCTGGCCGCCCAGGGCGGCCGCTGCGGCCCCGGCTGCGACGCCCTGGGGACGGTGTTCTCGCCCGACCCGACGGTCGCCCCTGCCTCCTCGAGCGCCCCGTCGACCACCGGGCCCAAGGGCTCCACCACCACGGCCGGAGCCGGAGCCGGAGCCGCGGGCGGACCGGTCGGGACCGGCTCGTTCCAGGGGATCCCCGGCGGGCGGGTGGCCACGCCGACCACGACCACCACGCGGCGGGTGACCGCCACCACCCGCAAGCCCAGCCCAGGCGGCGCCCCGACCACGCGTCCGGCGACCACCCGGCCGCCGACCACGCCGACCACCCAGCCCCCGACGACGCCGACGACCGAGCCGACGACGACGGCCCCGACCACCACCGGCGGCGCCTGAGCTACGCTGTCCGGCCCAGCCACCGGTACGACGATTGCCGCTGGGCAATCCGGAGCATTCCTACAATGCTCTGTCTGGCCTGCAGACACCGTTCGACCGGGACCAGCACTGTCAATCTGGGGCCAGCTCGACAAGGGGCACTGGGTATGTCCACACTCGGCGACGATCCTCGTCCGACCTGGATACCCGGCCACGCCCGGCGGCACGAGCGCACCAGCGAGCTCGACACCCGCTGGATGCCGGCGTGCCAGTGCGGCTGGGCCTTCTACGCCAGCGTCCGGACCCTGCGCATCGCCGACCGCACCCACGGGTTCCACCTCGACCGGGTGCACTCCAGCCGCCGCACGGCCGCATCCCTGAGCACGGCCATGCCGTGCTCACCGCCGCCACCGCCGTCCTGACTGGTTCCCCTGGCCCTCGGGACGGCGGTGGCCGCAGTGACCCGGCGGCGGTAGCCTCCCCAGATGGCCAGGGACCCGTCAGTCTTTGTGCACGCCCTCGCGCTGTGTGAGAGCGACGAGGTCGGGCCCCGGACCCGCATCTGGGCGTTCGCCCACGTGCTCGCCGGGGCCAGGATCGGGGCCGACTGCAAGGTCGGCGGCCACAGCTTCGTCGAGGGCGGGGTGGTGGTCGGCGACCGGGTCACCATCAAGAACGGCGTGCAGCTGTTCTCGGGGGTGACGGTCGAGGACGAGGTGTTCCTGGGGCCCGGGGCGGTCTTCACCAACGACGCCAGCCCCCGCGCCCCCTACCCCAAGGGCCCGGCCGGCTGGCGGCCGACCCTTGTCCGGCGCGGGGCAACGGTCGGGGCCAACGCCACCGTCCTGTCCGGCCTGACCATCGGCTGCTGGGCCATGGTCGGGGCCGGCAGCGTGGTCACCGGCGACGTCGGCGGGCACGCGATCGTGGTCGGGAACCCGGCCCGGCAGGCCGGCTGGGCCTGCCGCTGCGGCCGGCCCCTGCCCGAGGCCCTGGCCTGCCCGGCCTGCGGCCGCACCTGGAAGCTGACCGATGCCGGTACGCTGGAGGAACGAAGTTCGGCAACCGGGCACGACGGGTAGGCAGCAAGGCATGGACACCGAGCGGCAGTGGGCACAGCCGCCGCCGGGCGCCGCACCGGGGCCCGGGTGGCCGCCGCCGCGCCGGCGGTCCCGGGTCCGGCTGGTCGCCGTGATCGTGCTCGCCCTGGTCCTGTTCGTGGCCGTGTCCGGCCTGAGCGGGCTGCGGCTGTGGCCGTCGTTCCCCAACCCGTTCGCCACCCGGGAGGTCGACCGCAGCCAGCCGGTGCTGCTCAAGGCGATCGAGGACCTGGAGGTCTACAAGGCCGCCACCGGCAACTTCCAGGTGGTGGTGGACCTGGAGGAGAGCTCGCCGGGCATCCCCCTGGCAATCAAGGGCCAGCGCACCCTGTTCGTGGCCGGCGGCAGCGTCGACGCCGAGGTCGACTTCTCGACCCTGGACGAGGGGGCGATCAAGGTCTCCGGCGACGGCAGGCGGGCCGAGATCACCCTGCCCCATGCCCGGCTGACCCAGGCCAGGGTCGACCCCTCCCAGAGCCGGGTGTTCTCCAGGCAGCGGGGGGTGCTCGACCGTCTCGGCTCGGTGCTGTCCGACAACCCGACCAGCGAGCGCGAGCTCTACCAGCTGGCCCAGCGGAAGATGCAGGCCGCGGCGGCCGAGTCCGAGCTGCGGGCGCAGGCCGAGCGGAACACCAGGGCGATGCTGGAGGGCATGCTCCGGTCGCTCGGCTACACCGAGGTCAGCGTGACGTTTCGCGATCCGGCGAGCTAGCCCGGCGGGTGCGGTGCAGGCGGCCGCGGATGGCCGCGCTCGCCTTGGCCACGGCCTCCCGGCGGGCGTGGGCGAAGTAGTCGGTGGCCAGCAGCAGCCCGGCCGTCCAGGCCCGGGCCTCCTCGGGCACCACCTGGCCCCGCATCATGGCCCCGCCTCCTCGTCGGTCGCGCCCGTCCAGCCTGCCAGCTTCAGCGGCGGTCGACAAGACCGGCTCCCAGCAGCTGGGCCATGGCCCGCATGACGTTGAGGTCGGTCTCGTCGAAGGCGTGCGGCTCGGGTGCGTCCACCGACAGCATGCCCAGGTTCTGCTCGCCGCAGAACACCGAGACGCTGATGAACGACCGGTAGGTCGCCCCCGGCCGCGGCTCGGCCCCCCGTGGCAGCCCCTCGGCCCTGACGTCGTCGACCAGCAGGTAGTCATGGAAGCGGACCAGCAGCAGGGCCTCCTGGCCGCGCCGGTCGCCCGGGTCGTCGGTGAACACCGTGGTCGGGGCGTCGCCGCGCCCGAACCAGGCCGCGGCCCGCATCTCGCCCCGCTCCAGCTTCCAGAAGATCGCCCTGGCCCGCTCGGCGTCGCACAGGCTGGCCGCCGCCTCCACCACCAGCTGCTGGAGCTGGCCGCGGAGCGCCTCCCGATCCTCGCCCGAGGTCTGGTGGACCCGGCCCACGACCTCGGCGATCGGCGTGACCACGTCCCCGACGACCAGCCGGAGCTTGGCGTCGGTCTCGATGGCCACCGTCTCGGCCGACCGTATGTCCAGCTCCTGCCGCAGCTCCCGGCGCGACTTGACCCACAGCGGCACCGCCACCGCCACCGCCCCGGCCACCACCAGCGCCCACCCCCGACCCGACGCCGGCGCCCCGTCCCGCAGCACCGCCACCCCGTACCCGAGCCCGACCGCCCCCGCCTCGGCCACCAGGTAGCGCCGCAGCCGACTCCGCCGCCTCGCCACCGGCTCCACGACAACACCGGTCCCGGCCGGGCCCATCTCGGGTCCCGGCCCAGCATCCGGCGGATTCCACACCATGGGGCGAAGTATCCCAAAGCACGCCGACGGCCGATGTCAGGTGTGCGACGGTTCGTCCTGGTCGTGGCAGGCGTCCAACGACCACTTGCTAAGCTCGTCGGGGCCGTCCGCCAAATCCGCTAGCCCTTCAGTCCATGCCAAGGAATCGTCGCGAGCACGTCGTCGTCACCGGCGCAGCCGGCTTCATCGGCTCCCACCTCGCCGAAGCGCTGCTCGACCAGGGCCGCGACGTGGTCGGCGTCGACGCCTTCACCGGTCAGGTCCCGCCTGCCGAGAGGTGGGCCAACCTGTCCAGCCTGCTCGTCAGGCCCGGGTTCGAGCTGCACCGACTCGACCTGGCAACGGCCGACATCGAGTCCTTGCTCACCGGCGCGGCGGCCGTGTTCCACCTGGCGGCCCAACCGGGAGTGCGCACCTCCTTCGGTCCCGCCTTCTCCGGCTACCTCCACGACAACGTGCTGGCCACCCAACGGCTACTGGAGAGCTGCGTCCGCGCGGAGATCCCGCGTCTGATCTTCGCCTCGTCGTCCAGCGTCTACGGGGACGCGCCCAGCTACCCCACCACTGAGGAGTCCAGGACCCGGCCGCTCTCGCCCTACGGCGTGACCAAGCTCGCCGCCGAGCAGCTCTGCCACGCCTACGCCCATCCCAGGCTCTCCTCGATGACCGTCGCCATACTGCGCTACTTCACCGTGTACGGCCCCCGACAGCGCCCGGACATGGGGTTCCGGCGGTTCATCGAGGCGGCCCTGGCCGGACGGCCGATCGTGGTCTACGGGGATGGCCGGCAGACCCGCGACTTCGCCTACGTCGACGACGTGGTCCGGGCGAACCTGCTCGCGATGACGGCCCCGGTGGAAGGCGAGCCGGTCAACATCGGCGGCGGCCGGCGGATCAGCCTGCACGAGGCCCTGGAGCTGGTGGGCATGGCGACCGGGCGGCCCCTGCGTATCGACCGGCGCCCGCCGAGGCCGGGCGACGCCCGCCACACTGGGGCCGATGGCACCCGGGCCGAGGCGCTGCTCGGCTACCGCCCGGAGACCGACCTGGCCACCGGCCTGGCCGCCCAGGTGGCCTGGGTCTCGCAGCGGCAGCAGGCGACGACCGGCTGAGGTGGCCAGCGGGCACTGTTTTACTGGCATCGTTGCTGATTCACAGCTTGATGCGTTCTCTAGATGATTTGATGCATGGGGACGACGATCAACATTGACGATGCCCTGCTGGCCGAGGCCAAGCAGGCCGCCGCGCGGACCGGCCGCAGCCTGACCGCCGTGGTCGAGGATGCCCTCCTCTTCACCGGGCTCTGCCGCACCGCGGGCGTCAAGGGCAACCTTGTGCCCGATGCGTACCTGGCGGCGCTGGCCATCGAGTCGGGCAGCGAGTGGATCACCACCGACCGTGACTTCAGTCGGTTCCCGAGCCCGCGCTGGCGCCACCCGCTGAGCTGATCAGCCTCCCAGGAACAGCTCCAGCAGCCGGCCGCGGAGGCGGGCCGGGCGACCGCTGCGCTGCTCGCTGGCGTCGGTGGAGGCGGCCAGCCAGCGGGCGGTGTTGACGCCCAGCCAGCGCAGGGGCTCCGGCTCCCAGGGGCGGGAGTGGTGCTGGACCCAGGGGAGGACGGTGAGGTCGGTCTCCTGGCCACGGATCAGGTCGGCCAGGGTGCGGCCGGCCAGGTTGGCGGCGGCCACCCCGTCGCCGACGTAGCCGCCGGCCCAGGCCAGGCCGGTGGCGCGGTCGAGGCCGACCGAGGCCGTCCAGTCGCGGGGGATGCCCAGCGGCCCGCCCCACCGGTGGGTGATCCTGGCCCCGGCGGCCGCGGGCAGGAGCTGGCTCAGGGTGGCCTCCAGGCGGGTGTGGACCCGCTGATCGTGGTCGTGGCCGGGGCGGATGCTGGACCCGAAGTGGTAGGGGGCGCCGCGGCCGCCGAGGGCGATGCGGCCGTCGCGGGTCCGCTGGGCGTAGGTGAACTGGTGGCCGCCGGCGGCCATGGCCTCACCGCCCGACCAGCCGATCTGCTCCCACACGCTGTCGGGCAGGGGCTCGGTGGCCAGCATCAGCGAGTAGAGCGGCAGCAGGTCGCGCCGGTGCCCCGGCAGCGAACCGGTGTACCCCTCCAGCGCCCGGACGACGACCCCGGCGCGCACGTCGCCGAACGGCGTCCGCGCGGTGTGCGGCTCGATCGCGGTGACCGGCGTGCTCTCGTGGATCGTGACGCCGAGCAGCTCGACGGCCGCGGCGAGGCCCCGCACCAGCCGGGCAGGGTGGACGGCGGCGCAGTGCGGCGTCC
>DATABK010000405.1:0-1619 GCA_036259695.1 Actinomycetes bacterium
GGCCCTGGCCACGGCCACGGCCACCACCCGGTCCTTGAAGGAGTTGGTGGGGTTGCGGGTGTCGTCCTTGAGGAACAGCGGGCCGGGGACGCCGAGGGCCTCGGCCAGGCGGGGCGCCGGCACCAGCGGGGTCAGGCCGGGGGCGAGGTCGCCGGGGCCGGGGCTGGCCGGCAGCAGGGGCGCGTACCGCCAGATGGACCGCGGCCCGGCCTCGATGGCCTCCCGGGACAGGCGCTTGGCGACCTCGTCGGTGTCGTACTCGGGGTCGAGGGGGCCAAGGCAGTGCGAACACGCGTACTCGAGGCCGGGCGGGTAGGCCGTCTGGCAGCCGCGGCAGCGCAGGAGCACGTGGTCGAGGGTCTGGTCGGTCATGCGGTCGTCGACCTCCGGGGCTCGGCGTGGGGCGACGTCGCGCCGCGGTCGGTCAACCGCTCGGCGCATCTTCCCTCGCCACGATGGCGAGGCCGGAAGTGGCACCTTCCTCGTCCGGAGGAGGTTGCCGGGGCTTCGTCGGGCCGGTCCCTCCGCCCCTCTGGATGCGTCGCCGTATGGAGTTGTGGTACCCAGCTTGCCCTGGCACGCTGCTTGGCTGCAACACCGGAGGGGCATGATCCCTGGGGGGCCGGCACCGGGAGAGCGGATGACCGACATGGACACGTGGGAGTGGTTCGGCAACCGGACCTTCCACCACAGCCAGTTCGAGCCCACTGGCAAGCTGCGCGCGGCCAAGGAGCGGCTGGGGCTGACCGTCTCGGTCTGCCTGCCGACCCGCGACGAGGCCGCGACCGTCGGTGGCATCGTCCGCAACCTGCGCCGCAACCTGGTCGAGCGGGCCCGGCTGGTCGACGAGCTCGTGGTCGTGGACGCCGGCTCGGCCGACGACACCGCGGCGGTCGCCCAGGCCGAGGGCGCCCAGGTGTTCCTCGAGCACGACGTCCTGCCCGGCGAGGGCCCGGGGTCGGGCAAGGGCGAGGCCCTCTGGAAGAGCCTGCACGTCTGCTCGGGCGACCTCATCTGCTGGGTCGACGCCGACATCCGCAACTTCCACGGCCGCTTCGTCTACGGGCTGCTCGGCCCGCTGCTCACCGACCCCGAGATCCAGTACGTGAAGGCGTTCTACGAGCGGCCGATCCGCGAGCGCAACGCCCTGCGGGCCACCGGCGGGGGCCGGGTCACCGAGCTGCTGGCCCGCCCGCTCATCAACCTGCTCTGGCCGGAGCTGGCCGGGGTCGTCCAGCCGCTGTCGGGCGAGTACGCCGGTCGCCGCCAGTGCCTGGAGCAGGTGCCGTTCTTCTCCGGCTACGGGGTCGAGCTGGGCCTGCTGGTCGACATCGCCGCCCGCTTCGGGGTCGACGCCATCGCCCAGGTCGACCTGGACCGGCGCGTCCACCGCAACCAGGACATGCAGGCCCTGGGCCGGATGAGCTTCGGGATCCTCCAGGCGGCCTTCCTGCGGCTGGCCGAGGAGGGCCGCTCGGCCCCGGGCAACTTCGCCACCACCCTGGTCCAGTACTCCAGCGAGCTGTTCGAGTACCGGCCCGAGCCGCGCGAGATCGTCACCTCCCGGCGCCCGCCGATCGTGACCGTCGACGACTACCGGCGGCGGCGGGCCCACCCCG
>DATABK010000406.1:0-21992 GCA_036259695.1 Actinomycetes bacterium
CGCCCGCCACCGACGATCGATACCGGGTGCATCGCGCGCTCGCGAACGCCACCGACGCCGCGGCGGACCCGGATCGGCGCGCCTGGCACCGCGCACGCGCTACACCGGGGCCCGACGAGGACGTGGCGGCGGAACTTGAGCGCTCGGCCGGCCGGGCGCAGTCCCGCGCAGGGCTCTCGGCCGCTGCCGCCTTTCTGACCCGCGCGACCGAGCTCACGCCCGATGCGACGACACGGGGTCGTCGGGCGCTGGATGCAGCCTCCGCCAACGTGCAGGCGGGGGCCTTCGACACCGCGCGTACTCTGCTCACCATCGCCCGCGGCGGACCGGTCGACGAGCTGCAACGCGCGCAGATCGACCTGGTGCGTGCTCAGTTGGCATTCGCGTCAAGCCGAGGCAACGAGGCGACACCGCTGTTGCTGGCAGCCGCTCGACGCCTCGAACCACTGAACCTCCAGCTCGCGCGCCAGACGTACCTGGATGCATTCTCCGCGGCCCAGTTCGCGGCCCGGCTCAATGCCGGCGTGGGCGTCGCCGAGGTGGCACGGGCCGCCCGAGCCGCGCCGCGCCGGTCAGACGATGAGCCCACGGCTGGCGACCTGCTGCTGGACGCGTTCAGCGCGCTCACCGACGACCACGACACGGCGATTCCACGATGCCGGGACGCGTTGCAGAAACTCCGGGGGATCAAGATCTCGACCAGGGAAAGGCTGCGGTGGTTGTGGCAGGGCTGCGTACTCGCCCTCGAACTGTGGGATGACGAGAATTCGTACGTCTTGTCGCAGCGCCACCTTGAGATCGCCCGGAAGACGGGCGCGCTGAGCGAGCTGCCGCTCGCTCTTGCCTCACGTACGCCGATCCTGGTGTTTTGCGGTGACCTCTCCGCTGCCGCCTCGCTGGTCGAGGAAGCAGGGTCGGCAGTGGAGGCGATGGGGGTCAACGAGGCGCCGTATGGCGCGTTGACCCTCGCCGCATGGCGGGGCCGGGCACGCGAGGCGAGAGAACTGATCGAGGTCACGATGCGCGAGGCGAGCTCCCGCGGCGAGGGAGTTGGAGTCGCCATCTGTGAGTACGCGCGCGCCGTCCTGTGCAACGGCTTGGGCCAGTACGAGGAGGCACTGGTTGCCGCCGGCTCCGCCAGCGAATATCAAGAAGTCGTCGCCGAGAACTGGGGCTTGCCGGAGCTGATCGAGTCGGCCACGCGAACCGGAAGGACCGATCTGGCGACGGACGCCCTGCATCGGCTGGCCAGGAAGGCACGGTCGAGCGGAACCGACTGGGCGCTCGGGTTGGAGGCCCGTTCACTAGCCCTGCTGAGCGAAGGGGACGATGCCGAGCGCCGATTCCGCGATGCCATCCACCATCTGAGCCGAACACGGGTCCGCGCCGAGCTCGCCCGCTCTCACTTGCTGTATGGAGAGTGGCTTCGACGGGCGAACCGCCGTGTGGACGCGCGCGGCGAACTGAACATCGCACACGAGATGTTCAGCGCGATGGGCATCGAGGGTTTCGCGGAGCGCACCCGCCGGGAACTGCTGGCAACAGGCGCGACCGTGCGTAAACGCAACGTCGAGACCCGCGATGACCTCACGGCACAAGAAACCCAGATCGCGCGCCTGGCTCGTGACGGCCTGTCCAACCCGGAGATCGGCGCGCAACTGTTCATCAGTGCCCGAACTGTCGAATGGCATCTACGCAAGGTGTTCACCAAGCTCGACATCAGCTCTCGCCGGCAGCTTCGCGGGGCCCTTCTCCAATAGCGGCCGACCCTCCGCAGAAAGCGCTCCTCGATGCCGTGGGCTCACCGGCTGGCCGACTTATGAAGAGCTGAGGCTAGTGCTTCAGGTGGTCGGCGTCGCCGAGGTCGACGTTCAGGTAGGCGGCCTCAACGCCCTGGTCGCCCGGCATGCGGCTGCCCACCCGGGTGTGGTGCAGGACGTGGAGGGCGGTGAACTCGAAGCCTCCGTCTCCGGTGCAGAGACCTGGGAAGTGCTCCGTGAACCGCGCGATGGTCCATCTCCTGTAGCCGTGGTCCTGCCGCAGGTGGATGGCGCACATCAGGTTCAGGATGTGGCCCGGGATGACCTCCTCGTCCATCGGTGGCTCGTCCCGACGCGTCAGCCGGTCCGATGGTCGATGGCGTCGATCACGGCAGATGCACCAGCGAATCGACCATGGGCGGAGGGATCGCAGGAGAAGCTTCCATAGCGTGCTCGCTTGCTTGGCCATCGGACAGGCTCCTTGTTCCGGTTCCGGCGAAGTCCTCGCAGGCTGTGAAGGCTGATCCGGGCGTTACGGTCGCGCTTGGGGCCGGCCGGTCGCGCCCGTGGAAGGCCCTGGCACCGGGCACCGGACCGTACGCCAGGGCACCCGCCAGGGTGTTCCACGGGCGCGACGCACAAGCGAGACGGTCAGGCTCGGTGGCGTCACCAAACCAACGCTCGTCGGTCTTGTGACTGGAGGTCCTCATGAGCTCATCCTCCACCCCAGCGTCCACCCCGGCCGCTGACCATGCCCGTCCTGGCCATCCGCGGAGCGGAAAGCTGTGGTGAGGCAGTCGGGAACGGAATCAAGCCCGCCGCCGACGACCTGCAGACGGTGGTCATCCCCGGCGCCGGCCACTGGGTCGCCGAGCAGGCTCCCGAGGAGATGCTGACGGCGCTGACGGCACTCCTGGCCCCGTACCGCGACGGAGGCTGAACCCACAGCAAGGAGACCACCATGACCCAAGTCGAGACCTCCACGGCCCCTCCCGAAGTCCGCCCCTTCCGGACCGAGATCCCCGAGGAGGCGCTGGTCGAGATGCGGCGGCGCATCGCGGCGACGAACTGGCCTGAACGAGAGACCGTCGCGGATGAGTCGCAGGGCGTGCCGCTCGCCATGATCCAGAAGCTCGCGCGCTATTGGATGACGGACTACGACTGGCGCAAGTGCGAGGCGAACCTGAACGCCCTCCCACAGTTCATCACCGAGCTCGACGGGCTGGACATTCACTTCATCCACGTTCGTTCGCAGCACGAAGACGCGTTGCCGCTCATCGTCAACCATGGCTGGCCGGGCTCGATCATCGAGCAGCTGAAGATCATCGATCCCCTTGCCAACCCGACGGCCCATGGCGCGAGCGCAGCGGACGCGTTCCATGTGGTGGTTCCGTCGATGCCGGGCTACGGGTTCTCCGGGAAGCCGACGAGCACCGGCTGGGGCCCCGAGCGCATGGGCCGAGCCTGGGCAGACCTGATGCAGCGCCTCGGCTACAGCCGCTACGTCGCCCAAGGCGGCGACTGGGGTGCGTTCGTCGTGGACCAGATGGGCTTGCAGGCACCTGCCGGACTGCTCGGCATCCACACCAACATGCCGGCCACCGTCCCAGCTGACGTCGACAAGGCTTCCCTGGCCGGCGACCCGCCGCCATCGGGTCTCTCAGCTGAGGAACGACGTGCCTACGAGCAGCTGCTCAGGACGTACCAGCAGGTCGAGTACGCCAGGTACATGGCGGCGCGACCGCAGACGTTGTACGGCATCGCGGATTCACCCGTCGGCCTGGCCGCCTGGCTTCTCGACCACAACGATGCTGACGGCCAGCCGGCGGCCGCGGTCGCCTCGGCGCTGGACCGGACGACGAGCGCCACGGGCGAACTGACGCGTGACGAGATCCTCGACAACATCAGCCTCTACTGGCTGACGAACACCGGGGTCTCTGCGTCTCGCCTCTATTGGGAATACAAGGGTGGCTTCTTCAACGCCAAGGGCGTCTCGATTCCGGTGGCCGTGAGCGTCTTTCCCGGCGAGCAGTATCAAGCGCCGCGCAGCTGGGCCGAGGAGGCCTACCCCAACCTCATCCACTTCAACGAGGTCGAGAAGGGCGGCCACTTCGCCGCCTGGGAACAGCCCCTGCTGTTCGCTGAGGAGCTCCGGGCGGCGTTCCGATCACTCCGCTAGTTCGAGTGAGGGGCGATGCGAACGTCGTGCGCGTCACCCTCCACGCTGCCCCGGCACGATCGCTTGCTTAGCGGGAATGCAAACGGAAGGAGACCGGAATGACCGCGACAGTTGGGGAAGGGGTCGAGGTCCGACCCTTCCGCATCGACGTTCCGAAAGCGGAGCTCCTCGACCTCCGCCAGCGCGTGGCGGAGACGCGGTGGCCGGACAAGGAAACCGTCAGCGACCGGTCCCAGGGCGTCCAGCTGGCCAAGCTCCGCCCGCTCGTCGAGTATTGGGGCACCGGCTACGACTGGCGCAAGGTCGAGGCGACGCTGAATGGGCTGCCCCAGTTCATCACCGAGATCGACGGGCTGGACATCCAGTTCGCCCACATCCGCTCGCCCCATGACGACGCCCTGCCGCTGCTCATGACCCACGGCTGGCCGGGCTCGATCATCGAGCTGCTCAAGGTCATCGAACCGCTCACCAACCCGACGGCCCACGGCGGGCGTGCCGAGGACGCCTTCCACCTCGTCCTTCCCACCATGCCCGGCTACGGCTTCTCAGGCAAACCGACCTCGGTCGGCTGGGGTCCGGCCCGGATGGCGAGCGCGTTCCACGAGCTCATGCTCCGGCTCGGCTACCCGCGGTACGTCTCCCAGGGAGGCGACTGGGGCGCGATCATCTCGGAGCTGCTCGCGGTCCAGGCCCCCGAGGGACTCCTCGGCATCCATGTCAACATGCCCGGGACCGTGCCCCCGGACGTCCTGCGGCACCTGCGCAACTTCGACCCCGCGCCGGCGGAGCTGTCGGATCGCGAGAAGATCGCCTACGACCGGCTGCTGCACTTCTACCGCGACGGCTTCGGGTATGCGGCGATGATGAATCAGAGCCCGCAGACGATCGGCTACGCCCTTGCGGATTCGCCGGTCGGGATGGCGGCCTACTACTACGACAAGTTCGCCGAGTGGACCGACAGCGGCGGGGAGCCCGAGAAGGTCCTCACAGAGGACGAGATGCTGGATGCCATCTCCCTCTACTGGCTGACCAACACCGGGACTTCGTCGTCGCGGTCGTACTGGGAAGGCGCCCAGGCCGGCGGTGGCCCGTTCGACGCGTTCGACATCCCGACGGTCCCGGTCGCGGTCACGGTGTTCCCGGCCGAGATCTACCGCGCACCGCGGAGCTGGGGCGAGCGGAGCTTCGGCAACCTCATCTACTGGAACGAGGTCGACAAGGGCGGCCACTTCGCCGCCTGGGAGCAGCCGCAGCTCTTCTCGGAGGAGCTCCGAGCCGCGTTCCGGTCCCTGCGCTAGCTCAGTCGACGTCGATGATCGCGTACTGAAGAAGGAGGCGAGATGTCGCCCATCATCTCCCGGGGCTTCCGCGGCCGCCGCGACGACGCGCCGAGCGACCGCGTGCCGCCCGGCCAGTACGTGACCAGAGACTTCCCCGTCCTCTCGGCCGGCCCGACTCCGCACAGGCCGCTCGAGCAGTGGGACTTCTCGATCGTCGGCGAGGTGGACGAGCCGCGCCGCTGGACCTGGGAGGAGTTCCGGGAGCTGCCAAGCGAAGAGGTCACCGTCGACATCCACTGCGTGACCAAGTGGTCGAAGCTGGACACCGTGTGGCAGGGCGTCTCGGTCGACACGCTGCTCGACGGAGTCGAGAGCGCCGCCGAGTACGTCGTCCAGTTCTGCGACGGCGGCTACACGGCCAACCTTCCGGTGGACGACGTCACGGGCGGCAAGGCGTGGGTCGTGTTCGCCTACGACGGCGAGCCGCTCGAGCCCGAGCACGGCGGCCCGGCGCGCATGCTCGTGCCGCACCTCTACTTCTGGAAGAGCGCGAAGTGGGTCCGCGGGCTGCGCCTCTCGGCGACGGACGAGCCCGGCTTCTGGGAGGTGAACGGCTACCACAACTACGGCGATCCGTGGCAGCAGCAGCGGTACTGGGGCGACTGATGACCTGGCGGGTCGCGGAGGTCGTCAACGTCGTCCCCCAGACGCCTCGTGTCAAGACGATCGCCTTCGACGTATTCGGCTGGCCCGGACATCGGGCGGGGCAGCACGTCGACGTCCGCCTCACCGCCGAGGACGGCTATGAGGCGCAGCGCGGCTACTCGATCGCATCGGTGCCCGACGGCACCCGCGTCGAGCTGACCGTCGAGCGTCTCGAGGACGGCGAGGTCTCGCCCTACCTGACGGACGGCCTCCAGCCGGGCGACCGGATCGAGCTCCGCGGCCCCGTCGGCGGCTACTTCGTCTGGGAGCCGGCGCAGGGCGGGCCGCTGCTGCTCGTCGCCGGAGGCTCGGGCGTCGTGCCGCTGATGGCGATGATCCGCGCCCGCGCCGCCGCCGGCAGCGACGTCGACACGCGCTTGCTCTTCTCCTCCCGCAGCTGGGAGGACGTCATCTACCGCGAGGAGCTCGAGCGGCTGGGCGGCGACGGCCTCACCGTCGTCCACACGCTGACGCGGTCGCAGCCGCCGGGCTGGGCGGGCTACGACCGCCGCGTGGACGCCGAGATGCTCGCCGAGGTCGGCCCGAGCCCGGCCGAGCTGCCGGGCGTCTACGTTTGCGGCCCGACGCCGTTCGTCGAAGCCGCCGCCGAGGCGCTGGTGCAGCTCGGGCACGAGCCGCACCGCGTCAAGACCGAGCGCTTTGGACCGACGGGAGGGTGAGAGATGGACGCACTGATGCTGGACGGCAACGCCGTCGCCGGTCTTCTCCAAGAGGTGTTCGCGGTCGAGATGACCACCGCGATCGAGACGTGCAACAGGTGCGGCGGAACTGACCGGGTCGGGGCGCTCCATGTCTTCCGAGGCGCCGGAATCGTCATGCGCTGCCCGCACTGCGACAACGCCCTCGTGACGATCGTCGAAGACGGCACACGCGTGTGGATCGGCTTCGCGGGAGTCCGCACGCTGCAAGTCACCGTTTAGCCTCGCCGCGTCTCGCTACGAACAGCTCGCGATCGCCGACCGCCCACGCGGAGTTGGGGTGCGACCAGTGGTCGACCAGGGAGTCTCACGGGCGCGACCAGGTGGCACATCGAACGACCCTTGACACCGACTCCCGCCAAAGGAGGGCGACCAATGGAGGCTCTTGCAAAATGAGCGCTCGCTGCTCGCATCTCGACAGCATCCAGGTCACCGAGCTGCCCGACAGCATCGCTGGCTGCGAGGAGTGCCTCGCGAGCGGCGGTTGGTGGGTGCACCTGCGCATGTGCCAGTCGTGCGGGCACACCGGCTGCTGCGACAACTCACCCAACCGGCACGCCTCCGCCCACGCCCGCGATACCGGCCACCCCATCATGCGCTCCGCCGAACCTGGCGAGGACTGGAGCTACTGCTACCTCGACGACATCGCCTTCGTTCTCTACCGCTAACGACGCGGTGTCCTGGGCCGCCGAGGTCATCCTCGGACGCGGCTCCAGTGCGGACGCCCAGCGAAGACCCAGGTACCGACCAGGGCATTCCCAGGGCGCAAGGCGACGATGCGCAGTGTGACCCTGGTGCGCAGCCAGGACGAGCCCGGCTTCTGCGAGCGCCTCGGCTGGCACAACTACGGCGATCCCTGGCGCGAGCAGCGATACTGGGGCGACTGATGGAGGGAGCTATGACCGGGTCGAACCTCTACCGGACGAGGCCTGAGCCCGGCGGCGAGATGGACCAGGCCCAGGCGCGAGCGCTGCTCGCCGGCGAGGGAGCCCGGCTCCTGCGGCTGCACAGCTTCAACCGGCGAACCGCAGGTGGTCGAGCTGGGCGCAGCCGTCGACTGCTCTCGTCGATGACGGCCAACATCGTATGAGCGGCCGATACCGGGCCGTGGCACAGGTGCTCCGAATGAATCCGCTCCCTTGCAGAGGTGACCGCTGTGACCGAGCCACACGACTGGCCATTCGAGCAGCCAGCCGAAGGAACCCTGCGCCCTTGGTACCTCACGGCCACCGGCTATCTGATGGTGCTATTCAGCCACCCTGAAGAAGCCCAGCGGGCTCGCAGCGGTCTCCTCGAACACAAGATATCCCAGGAGGATATTCGACTGTATGAGTCCGAAGAGATCCTGCGCATCCTGGCCCAGGCGCAGAAGGAGCGCTCCATCCTGGCCAAGGCCGTTTTCGCCTTGGCCGCCGACCCGTCAGTCAGGCAACGAATCCTGGACAACGCCCGCACCGGCGGCGCCGCCCTCTGGCTGGTCGCCCCAACCAGGGACCGTGCCGATCACCTGGTCTCGTTGCTGGCCGACTACAACTATTCGTCCCTGCGCTACTACGGCGAAGACGGCGTGGCCGACGTCCAGCAGGATGCCGACTGACACCATTCCTTCTCCTGTGCCTCAGAGACAGCCCCTGGTGTGGTCGACCGCTGTCCCGCCTGTGACCAGGTCCTGCCCGGGATGGTGCGCGGCCTGGCCGTGCCTGGCTGGACCTGCGCAACTTGGGGCTGCAACGTACCGTCCTGGAGGGGACCTGAGCCGTCTGTCGCCTTGATCCACCGTTCGAGCCCTAGGAGCCCTCGTTGGAACTGGATACCGCATTCGGCTTGATCGCCGGGATCCTGGTCGTGTCCGCCCTGGCTGCTGGCCTGGTCGAGCGCGCCCCCCTGTCGTTCCCGATGCTGTTTCTTGGCCTCGGCTTCCTGCTCGGCGACCGAGGCCTCGGGTTCATCTCCATCGGCCTGGACAGTAGCCTGCTCGAGGTCGTGGCCGTGGTCGCCCTGGCCCTGGTGCTGTTCCTGGACGCGATCAACCTGGAGCTGACTGAGCTGCGTCGCGACTGGCTGGCCCCGATTCTGGTCCTTGGACCGGCCACGCTGCTGGTCATCGGGCTGCTGGCCGGGCTCGGGACGCTGCTGCTCGGCCTCCCGGTGGTCCTGGCGTTGCTGCTGGGGACGATCCTTGCCTCCACCGACCCGGTGGTGCTGCGCGACGTGCTCCGCGACCGGCGCATCCCCCGCTCGGTGCGGCGGACGCTGAGCGTGGAGGCCGGCACCAACGACATCGTGGTCCTGCCCATCCTGCTGGTGCTGATCGCCGTGGCCCACGCCGACCTCGGCGGGCCCGCCGAGTGGCTGGGCTTCCTGGCCCAGCTGTTCGTGCTCGGTCCCGCCGCCGGCTTCGCCGTCGGTGCCGCCGGGTCCTGGGTGATGGCCCGGGTCGACCAACGCTTCCAGATCCGCCGCGAATACCAGTCGCTGTACGGCATCGGCCTGGTCCTCGGGTCCTTCGTCGCCGGCGAGACCGTCGGCGGGGACGGGTTCCTGGCCGCCTTCGCCGCCGGGTTGGCCGTGACCGTGGTCAACCAGACGCTGTGCGACTGCTTCCTGGACTTCGGCCAGGTCATCGCCGAAATGACCATGCTGCTGGCCTTCGTGCTGTTCGGTGCGCTGTTGTCCACCATGCTGGGGCAGGTCCCGCTGCTGGCGACCCTGGCCCTGGCCGGGCTCGCCATTTTCGTCATCCGCCCGGTGGCCGTCCGGCTGGTCCTGTGGCTGGGCCGAGCCGACCTGAGCCGTTATGCCCGCCAGTTCATCGGCTGGTTCGGCCCGCGGGGCCTCAACTCCCTGCTGTTCGCGCTGCTGGTCTTCGCCCAAGGCGTACCCGGAGGGGAGGAGCTGTTCGCTGTCGTCGGGGTCGTGGTGCTGGTGTCAGTGGTCGCCCACGGGGCCACCGCCACCCCGTTCTCCAGCTGGTACGCCCGCAAGGCCGGTCAGGAGACCCTGGTCGAGGAGCGCGCGGGCACGGCGGCCGAGTTGTTCAACCAGAGCCCGGACGACGTCCCCCGGGTCACCCCGGCCCAGCTCTTCGACCGCCTTGGGGGGCCGAACCCACCTCTGATCCTGGATGTCCGCAGCCGCTCGGAATACGACCGCGACGGCGTGCGCATTCCCGGCAGTATCCGGGTCCTGCCCGACCAGGTCACCGAGTGGGCGGCCGACCGCCTCCGCGACCAGCCCTATGTCCTGTACTGCACCTGACCGCGGGAGCAGACCAGCGCCCGGGCGGCGCTGCAGCTTCGCAGGCTCGGCTTTCAGGCCGAGGCGCTCCAGGGCGGCCTGAACGCCTGGCGCTCCCATTACCCAGTCGAATCGACAAGCGACGCCGCCTCATAACAAGCGTGACCGAAGGGTGCAGAACATGGAGTTGTTCCCACCGATGCCACTGGCCTCCTGGCAGGACACCAAGCAGACGCTGCATCGGTTCTGCCAGGTCATCGGGAAGATCCGACTGGCCGCCAGCGTGCGGCGCAACCACTGGTGGAACGTGCCCTTCCACCTGACCGGCCGGGGCATCACCACCCGACCCATGGGCCAGGTCGACGGCAACCCGGGCTTCACCATCGACTTCGACTTCGTCGACCACCAGCTGCGCATCCACACCCTGGACGCCCGGGCGGTGACGGTTCCGCTCCAGGGCCAGTCGGTCGCCTCCTTCCACGACCGAACCCTCCAGGCCCTAGCCGAGCTCGGGATCACGGTGGCCATCGCCCAGCCCCACCCGTTCGGCCTGCCCGACGCCGACCGGCCGTTCGCCGACGACACCGAGCACGCCAGCTACGACCCGGCCTGGGCTACCCGCTACTGGCAGGTCCTGAGCCAGGTCAACCTGGTCCTGGAGGAGTTCGCTGCCCGGTTCTCGGGCAAGGTCAGTCCCGTGCACCACTTCTGGCACACCTTCGACATCGCCCACACCCGCTTCTCGGACCGGCATGTGGACCAGCGGCCCACCGCCGACCCGGTCACCAGGGAGGCGTATGCGCGGGAGGTGATCAGCTTCGGCTTCTGGTTCGGCGACGACCAATTCGCTGAGCCCGCGTTCTACGCCTACACCGCCCCGGAGCCGGCCGGCCTGGCCGGCCAGCCGCTGCAGCCGGCGGCTGCCTGGTGGGATCCGCGCGACGGCAGCCACCTGGCCGTCCTGCGCTACGACGACGCCCGCGCCAGCGACGACCCCCGCGCCACCGTGCTGGACTTCTACGAGAGCGCCTACCAGGCCGGCGCTCGACTGGCCGGCTGGGACGTCCGGCGCCTGGCCTGCCCCGGCGGGATCACCGACCCGCACCTGCGCCGACATCAAGACCAGTCATGCGAGCAGCCACACCAATGACATCCGACACACGAGGCATGTTCGGAGGACACACGGAGTCTGACAGAGAGCAGGAGCTACCTCAGCTACCGGCCCGTTGCGCCGCGACCCCGGCATGCGTTGGTGGTCGTCGGTGAGCTCGCAAATGGACCCTCGACCCGGATCCGAGGAGGCATGATGGACCAGGCCCAGGCACGAGCGCTGCTCGCCGGCGAGCGAGCCCGGCTCCAGCGGCTGCTGCAGGCTGCGACCGGGGAACCGCAGGCGGCCGAGCTGGGCGACGAGGTCGACGACGCCGACCGGCGGAACGCCGAGGAGACCGGCATGGCCGTCGACCAGTTCCTCCATGCACGGTGGGCGGCGCTGCAGCGGGCCGAGGCACGCCTCGCCGCCGGCAGCTACGGCCGTTCGGTGGCCAGCGGCCAACCGATCCCCGACGAGCGGCTGGAGGCCGACCCGCTGGCCGAGGTGACCGTCGAGGAGGCGGCCGCAGCCGAGCGCGGGGCGCTCGAGGAGGGCGACGACGCGGTCGGGCTGGTGTCGGCCGGCCATCCCTTCGCGGTACTCGCCGATGCCGACATCACCCCAGAGGAAGAGCAGGCCAGCGAGGAGGACGACGACGAGCCGCCACCAGAGCCGAGCCTAGGCATCCACATCGAGCGTGATGACCGGACCCGGTAGCCGGATCGCCAGATCCGCACGCTGCAGTTCCCAAGCGTGCTGTGCCGACCGTGTGGGAATCCAACCACCTGATCTGCCGAGCGGCGCGGCATCGGTCCGGCAGATCTTGTCGCGCCACGGTTTTCGCCGCCTCTACCAGACCGCGATCCATCGCGCCCAAGGCGATCCCCGCGCATCTGCAACTTCGTGGGCCCCCGATCTTCGGCACGGCTTCTCGACCTGGCTGGAGGATGAAGGCATCCCGGCCCGGGTGATCGATGAGCCAAGGGGCCACCAGCGCAGCCGCCGTGGGGAGCTTGAGGGTGGCAGCCGGATCGGTGCCCGCTACCGGCACACCACCCCGGAGATGGCCGCCCAGGGTCATGCAAGCGGTCAACTCCCGCGTAACGCTCGCCCTCCAGGTCGCCGACTGGCCCGCGACGGAGTGGCCAAGCCCAACCTCGTTTGGAAGGACACGGTGCTGGTCCGTACCGGCAGACCGTGGACGTCCTGTTCGACGTCACCAACCCGGGGTTGTGGATGGCGCATTGCCACATCGCCGAGCACATGCAGAGCGGCATGATGTTCAGCTTCAACGTCGCCCGACCCAGCAGACCTGATGTCCGGGTGCCGCGGGACGATGCCCGGCCGCGGTGGTTGGGTCTGGGGGCGGCCGAGCCGTTGGTTCGTAGCGAACACTCAGCTGGGCATCGGATCGCATGAAGGCGAGGATGGTGGCGGTGGTGGAGGTCTCCCTGGGCGAGCTGCGGCGGCGGACCAGCGCCAAGTGGCGAACCTACCCGCAGGACGTGCTGCCGCTGCCGGTCGCCGAGATGGACTTCCCGCTCGCCGTGCCGGTCGCCGAGGCGCTGCACGCCGCCGTCCGCCGCTCCGACCTCGGCTACGCCAGCCCCAACTCCGGGCTGCCGGAGGCGCTGGCCGGGTTCGCCGACCGCCGCTGGAGGTGGCGCGTCGACCCGGCGCAGGTGACGCTGGCGCCGGAGGTCGGCGTGGCCGTCGTCGAGGTCCTTCGCCTGCTGGTCCGGCCGGGCGATTGGGTGGTGATCAACCCACCGGTGTATGACTCGTTCTTCCCCTGGGTGGCTGAGGCCGGCTGCCGGCTTGTGGAGGTGCCACTCGCCCGGACGGGCGAGGGGTGGGCGCTGGACCTGGACGCCATGGAGTCCGCGTTCCGGGACGGGGCCAGGGTCCACCTGCTGTGCTCACCGCACAACCCGACCGGCACCGTTCACCGTCGTGAGGATCTCGAGCGGCTGGCGGCGCTGGCGGCTCGCTACGGCGTCACCGTGCTGTCGGACGAGATCCACGCGCCGCTGGTGCTGCCCGGCCGGAGCCATCACCCGTTCGTGTCGGTGTCGCCGGAGGCGGCAGCCCACGGGATGGTCTTCACCTCGGCGAGCAAGGCATGGAACCTGGCCGGGCTGAAGTGCGCGGCGATCGTCACTGCCGACCCGGCCACCCGGCGGCTGCTGGAGCGGCTGCCCGAGGAGCTGCCCTGGCGGGTGGGGCAGCTGGGCGTGGTCGGCGGCATCGCCGCCTTCGCCGAGGGCGAGCCGTGGCTGGAGGAGGTGCTGGGCGTGCTCGACCACCACCGCCGCTACCTGGCGGAGCTGCTCGCGGCGCGGATCCCGGCGATCCGATACCGGCCGCCGGAGGCGAGCTATCTGGCCTGGCTGGACTGCACCGCGCTCGGCCTCGGCGACGACCCGAGCGCCGTATTCCTTGGCCGCGGTCGGGTGGCGCTCAGCCCGGGGCCCAGCTTCGGTCGTCCAGGCGCCGGCCATGCCCGGCTCAACATGGGCACCAGCCGACAGATCCTGGCCGCGGCGGTCGACCGGATGGCCAGCGCCATCGGAAGGTGAGCCAACGTCGGAGCCGACCGGCATGCGCCAACCCGCCAAGTTCGACGGGCGCCCACAAATCGTGACAGCCGCCGGTCCCACCGCTCGGGTCTTGTGGCCGGTCACTCCTGCGCAGCTTCATCGAGGGACCTCACGTCGCAGTGCCTGGCCGAGCCCGTATGGGGAACGACGGCTCGCGCTGGCCAGGTCAGATAGGCTGGACCGGCAGGTCGTAGTCCAGCCACCGATCATCACGGGTGGCCCCGACCCGCGCATAGACGGCCTGCGCGCGATGATTGTCCCTGGCCGTCTGCCAGACCAGCCGGGTCGCGCCATGCTCACGGCAGCGCTCCAGGCAGGCGGCAATCAGCCCCTCGGCCACCCCCATGCCGCGCGCCTCGGCGGCCACGAACAGGTCGTTCATCACCCCAATCCGGGCGGCCGCCAGGGTCTGCCAGGTCCAGTACAGGGTGGCGAAGCCGACGGCCCGGCCGGCGTCGTCACGGGCCAGCAATTGCAGCCCTTCCCGCTGAGGGTCGGCGAGGAGTGCCCGCGACAGCCCCAGCAGCTGCCGGTCGCTTGGGGTGACCTGGTAGAAGTCGCAGTAGGCGCGCACCAGCGGCAGCAGCTCTGGCAGGTCGGTGGAGCCGATCGGGGTGATCTGCATGGGCTTCCTCCTTACAGCCTCGGTCCTACCAGCGCGGCCTGCTGTGAGCGGCGCCGCATGCCGAGCGCTGACAGCGATTCAACCAGTAAGAAGGGTGGTGGGCGCGGCCATCCCATCTCCTACAGGAGCCGGTCCCGGCCGGTGACCTGGAGCACCACGTGGTCGCCCAGGCGATCAAGCCCCACGACCTCAGGCCCCGACGCCACCACCGAGGGGCCGTAGCCCGAGGTTACGGCAGGCCGGCCACCGACGCCGCCCTGCCCCGGTCGCGGCAGTCCTGCTGGCGCGCCGCCGACGGCCGGCTCGCGCCGGGGAGCGGCCTTGTGAGCTCGCGGCCGCCCTCGGCCGTCACCCGCAGGGTCGCGCCGGCCAGATCATGGTTGCACAACTCGGCCACGCCGAACTCCCACATGAGCGGGGTGGAGTGGACGCCCAGCTTGTTCAGGCGGTGCGGGTCGTCGTCAGGCAGCAGCCCCTGGATGGTGGCGGTCGCCGGGCTGCCCGCCACCGGCAAGGGCCGGCCGTCCCGCTCCACGGTCATGCGCAGCTCCAACCGCAGGTGGCAGGCGGGACCGCCGCGGTAGCGCACGATCCCGGAGAAGAAGATGCGCTGGGGATTGGCCGAGCCACCAAGGCCGTGCGGGCTCGCCAGGCGCCACTGGTCGGGCCGGCAGGCCGGCCGTCCCAGGTCGTCGGTGGACGGGGGGACCGGCCGCAGGGCCGTCGCCGACCGTACGATCGCGTCCAGCGTGGCACGGTAGCGCTCGAAGGCGCGGGCGTTGGCGTCGCCGACCGTCACCCGGACCATGTGCGCGCCGCAGAACCGCTTGGGCCCGGTGGAGCAGAACCGGCCCCAGTCGATCCTGTAGCCCGCGTACCGGCGCCCGCGGGCGGTGGCGGGCGACGCTGGCGGGTCCTCCCAGGGCGGCAGGTCGGGGTAGCCGACAGTGTGCACGTAGGCCTGGCCGCCGGGGAGGCGGCCCCTGGTGGCCGGCGGCGAGCCCTCGGAGAGATAGAAGCCCGGGAACGCCGCGACGGTCACGGCGTACTTCGCCCAGCCGGGCTTGCTGGCGGCGTACTCCGGCGGCACCAGCTCGACGCCGCCCGGCCCGGGCCGCACCTTCCAGCCCGGAGGGTAGCGAAGGCGCAGGTTGTGGGCGCGGTCCACGTAGGCCCGCCAGCCGGCGGTGGAGATCGTACTGGTCGGGGCGGCCGTGATGGCGGGAGGGCCGACCGGGGGCTGACCCTGGCCCCGGACGGCGGCCAGGGCGACCACGGCAGCCAGCACCAGGACCAGGGCGACCGTGCCGGCCAGCACCGGCCCGGAGAGGGCTCGCCTACGGCGCCCCCGCCGCACGATGACCCCCACGTCAGGGGCCTTGGCGTGCTTGGTCGCCTCGGCGGCGAGCCGCTCCAGTCGGTCGTCTAGGTCGTTCATCCCTGCCAAACCTCCGGCCGGTCGCTGTCAAGCATGTGGGCCAGGGCACGCCGACCCCGGGCCAGCCGAGACTTGACCGTCCCGGCCGGCAGGCCCAGCTCACGGGCCACCTCTTCCACCGGCAGGCCGGCCAGATGGTGCAGCACGATCGCCTGTCGCTGGCCCAGCGGGAGTACGCGCAGCGCGTGGTGGAGATCGAGCAACTCAGCGCTCAACTCGGGGACCGTGGGTGGCGGGCCCAGTCGCAGCAGCGCCGCGGCCCGGCGCCGGAGCCGCCTGGCGGCCATGGCGGCCAGGTTCAGGGCCACCCGCCGCACCCACGCCTCCGGAAAGTCGTAGGCACGCACCTGCGCCCAGCGGGCGAACGCCCGGGCATAGGCCTCCTGGAGCAGGTTCTCGGCCTCGGCCAGGTCGCCGGTGACGGCGAACAGCTGCCCGAGCAGCCGCTGGTAGGAGGCGGTGTAGAAGGCGGCGAAGCCGTCATCACCCATGGAGGTCATCTCGGCCTTGGCTGTCTGGTCCAACCACTAACATTCCGCTCGGGCCGTTCCGGTTCCATCGCCGCACGGACAAGCGCGCCGCTGCGCGCCAGGCGGGCGGCGCCCGGGATCCCAAATCGTTGCCCAAGAGCGCCAATACGGCGGGCTCCGGAAGGCTCTACGTAGAGCTGCTTTTGCCTGGCTCGCGGTCGCCGGCATCCTGATCCTGGTCACCCTGGCGCTGACATGGATCGCCGTCATCGCCGGCCTGTCCGCGAAGTCCGCGGACGGCGCGAGCGCGTTCTCCTACCCGCTGATCTTCCGTTCATCAGCTCGGCATTCGTCGCCACGGCAACCATGCCCGGACCGGTGCGCGCCTTCGCCGAGAACCAGCCGGTGACGTCCATCGTCAACACGATCCGCGACTTGTACGCGCAGCAGCCGGTCGGCAGCGACAACGACTTGTCAGCCTCCAAGTACTCCCACAAGCCCCGCCAGGGCTACACCCAGATGCTCCAAGACCTCCAAGAAAGCGTCGTCAACGCCGTGGTCGTCTACGACCAGGACCGGCTCGTCCGCCAGCCCAAGGAGCTGGAGGAGCTGCTTGAGGTCTGCGACCGCGCCAGGGCCTGGCACATCGCCGCCGTGTCGGGTGAGATCGACGTCCGCAACTCCGATGACCTGTTCCGCGCCCGCATCCTGGCCGCCGTGCATGCCAAGGAATCTGACAACATCTCCCGCCGGGTTCGCCGCAAACAGCAAGACTGGCCGAACGCGGCCGCCCCCATGGCGGCCCACGACGCTACGGCTACCAACTGGACTTCAGCGCCACCGAACCCGATGAGGCAGCCATCATCCAAGAGCTGGCCCACCGGACCCTCGCTGGCGAGTCTCTCGCCTCGCTGTGCCGAGAGCTCAACCAACGTGATATCCCGACCGCGGCTGGGGGCCGCTGGAGTCCCGCGACCTTGCGACGCATCCTGATCGGGCCTCACCTAGCCGGCCTTCGCGTCCACGGGGAACACCTGTACCCGGCCGCATGGCCGGCCATCCTCTCCGCAGACACCCACCATGCTCTGCGAACGCTGCTCACCGACCTCCAACGCAAGACCCACCGGACCCTCCCCACCAGGCACCTGTGGAGCGGGTTCTTGGTCTGTGGGCACTGCGGCGTGCGCATGTACGCCTACTACCGGCCAGCCAAGCATGGTCCGGTCAAGACGCTGCGCTGCCATCGCAAGCTCGGTGGCTGCGGTCGACTCGCTCGCGCCGCCGAACCGATCGAGACCTTCCTGGAGGCCGCCGTCTTTGAGATGGTTCGACGTCCAGCGTTCACACAGCTCCTGACCCGGCGCAGCGCAGTTCCCGAGGAGCGCGCCGCGCTCCTCAACCAAATCCGAGCAGTTGAAGCCCTACAGCAGGAAAACCTTGTCGCCCACGCTGCCCCAGAACCCGGAGCCCGGCGACGCACCAAAGCCGAGTACGAGCTCATCGCCGCCCGCCTGGACGGGCAGCTCGACCTGCTCAACAAGCAGCTCCGAGCGCTCAGCACGCCCGAGCTACCTGACGCCCTCACCCACAGCGACCTCGAACAAGAATGGCCCGCGCTACCCTTCTACGCTCGCCGACGCATCCTTGAAACCCTCATCGCCCGCGTCACGCTGCTCCCGACCGGCCGCGGCTGCCGACACTTTGACCCATCATCAGTACGGATCGACTGGACGTTCTAAGAGCCTGTTTCCGACCTTCGGCCGGTTCTTACTGCTTGCCTGCTCACGAAGCTGATCCGCGTCATGACCGCACCTGCTCAGCTGCTCAGTGCAGTGAGCGCTCCAGCCTCGCTCCATCGCCTCGGTGTATGAACCTAATACCTGTTGATCTACCTATAGATTGTAGGTTAGCCTCATGCCATGAGGGAAGATCGGCGGCTCCAGCGGCACAACCAGACCATCGAGGAGATCCTCGACGTCGCCATCCAGGTCATGGCCGAGGAGGGCGTGGCCGCCCTCAGCCTGGCCGAGGTCGCCCGGCGCATGGGCATGCGCCCCCCCTCGCTGTACCAGTACTTCCCCTCCAAGCTGGCCGTCTATGACGCGCTGTTCGAGCGGGGCGCGCGCCAGACCCTGGCGGTGGAGGAGTCCTACCAGGCCCGGATCGCCGAGGACCCCCTGGAGGGGATCGCCGCCGCCCAGGCGGCCTGGAACGACTGGGTGATGGCCAACCCGGTGCTGGCCCAGCTGCTGTACTGGCGTCCGGTGCCCGGGTTCGAGCCCTCCCCAAAGGCCTACGAGCCGGCCCTCCGGCTGCTGGACCTGGGGCGGGCAGCCCTGCAGGCGGCCGTGGACGCCGGCCAGCTGGCCCCGGCGGCCGCCAGCGAGGAGGGCGCTGCCCTCTACACGGTCTTGATGGCCGGGGTCATCAGCCAGCAGCTGGCCAACGAGCCGGCCGCCCCGGCGGCCACGGGCCGCTTCACCCGGCTCACGCCCACCATCCTGGACATGTTCGTCCGCTACTACGCCCCAGCACCCGGCGTCCCCAAGGAGGGCGAGCCCGATGATCGACTCCCTCACCCCGGCCGCCCGTCTACCCCAGGCTGACCCCGACCAGGCCCAGGCCGTCGCCCACGCCGAAGGCCGGGCAACCCTGGAGCTGCTGCGAACCCTCGGCGAGGACGACTGGGCGCGGCCGACCGACTGCACCGAGTGGGACGTGCGCGCCCTGGTCGCCCACCTGGTCGCCCAGTGCGAAGACGGCATCCACCTGGCCTCGATGGCGCGCCGCGAGCTGCTGGGCCGGCGCCGCTACCCCGACAAGACCTCCCTGGATGCCTACATGGCGGTCGGGGTCGACGACCACCGCGCGGCCAGCGGGCCGGAGCTGGTCGAGCGCTTCGCGCGGCTGTGGCCACGGGCCGCCCGGGCCCGCCGCCGCCGGCCCCCAGTGCTGCGCCGCATCAAGCTCGACCCCGGCATCCCCGGCCAGCCCCGCTGGCGCCTGGACTACCTGCTGGACGTCATCTACAACCGCGACCTGTGGATGCACCGAGTCGACCTGGCCCGGGCGACCGGCCGGCCGTTTGTCCTGGGTGACCACGACCACCAGATCGTCGCCCAGGTCGTCCGCGACCTGGCACGTGCCTGGTCGGCGGCGCCGGTGGCGCTGGAGCTGACCGGCCCGGCGGGTGGCTGCTGGCTGCTGGGGTCCGGCGACCCGGTGGCGGTCGTCCGGGCCGAGGCGGTCGCCTACATGCGCGCCCTGGCCGGCCGCGACGACGAGGTGGCGCTGGAGCTGGTCTCCGGACAGCAGGTCGCGCTCACCCCCATCCGCCAGGCCCGAGTCGTCTTCTGATCGCCTGGGGTTATGCCTTCGACTGTGCCAACGCGTTGAGGCAGATCAGTGCGCACGCCAGCTGCAGGAACGCCGTCAGGATGTCGGCGCGCCGCTCATAGCGCACCTGCAGCCGCCGGTAGCCCACCAGCCAGGCCAACGACCGCTCCACCACGTAGCGGGGCGGCCAAGCCGCTGGCTGGACTCCACTCCGCCGGGCGATGCGGGGCGTGACCCCCGCGCGCGCAGCGCCCGCCGGCAGCGCGGTAGTCGTAGGCCTTGTCCAGATGCAGCTTGGCCGGGCTTGCGCGGCCGCCCGGGCCGCCTGCGTGGGCCCTTGACCCCTGGGACCGCATCCACCACGGCCTCCAGCAGCATCGAGTCGTGGGTGTTGGCCGCCGACAGGCGCACCGCCAAGGGGATGCCGCCTTGGTCGACCAGCAGGTGGTACTTGCTTCCGGGCCTCCCGCGGTCTGTCGGGTTCGGGCCGGTTAGCTCGTCCCCCGTTTGGCGCGCACGCTGATTGAGTCCAAGCTGGCCCGTGACCAGTCAAGCCGGCCCTCGCGGCCGAGCTGGTCCAGCAGCTGGTGGTGCAGCTGCTGCCGCCCGCCGGCGCGCTGCCACTCGCCCAGCCGCCGCCAGCAGGTGACCGGGCTACCGCAGCCCAGCTGGCGGGTGGGCAGCAGCCGCCAAGGGATGCCGGTGCGCAGCCGGAAAATGATGCCGGCCAGGCAGGCGCGGTCGTCGACGCGCGGGCGGCCGCCGTAGCGGCGTGGCGGGGTCGGCAGCAAAGGCTGGATCGCCTGCCACAGCTGCTCGGAGACCAGGGTGTTGGCGGGAGGTGTCATGGGCGCGGCAGGCCTACTACCGACGCAAGCTGGCCGAGGGCAAGTCGGCCAGAGAAGCGCTGCGCTGTTTGAAACGGGGACTGTCGGACGCTGTCTACCGGTGCCTGCTGGCTGATCAACACCAGCCTCCGGGGGAGGCAGCAGCGATCGGCTGATCCCCAAGGCGCCTAATGGGGCGACCTGGATGCTGAGGCTCGCCGCTGTGGTGGTTCTGGTGCTTGGTCCTCAGCGAACACTCCGGCGACCGACCCGTGTGGACCCAGCCAGCGCCGAGGCACCGGCCGTCGCGATGTCGGATTTGGGCGGGCATGGTTGATCTGGCGGACACGATGGGATAGATCCATCCGACCACAAGGAAAGGAGACGGCCGTGGCGCTTGCGGACGACGGTCCCTTGCTGCACCTGCTCGAGGTCGACGGGACCAGCTCCGGGTACGTCGGATCGGTGGAGGGCGGCTGGGGCATCGCCGACGTCATCGAGGAACCCTCCCCCACGGGGATCAAGAAGCGCCCCGGCCCGCCGCGCTGGGACGAACTGGAGCTGCGGCTGGCCCTGCCGGTTGCCCGCCCGGTGTTCGAGTGGATCGCGGCCGCCTGGAGGCGGGAGGTCCAGGCCAAAGATCTCCTGGTCACGACGGTTGACGGCGAGGGGAATGTCCTTCGCCGGCGCGAATTCCGCAACGCGCTCCTCACGGCGACCACCATTTCCGGAATGGAGCCCCACATCGGGCCGGGCCCGCTGCCCCTGGGCGGGCCGGGCTTGGCGACCCTGAGGCTCCTGCCCCAGCACACGCGGACGACGTTGCCAGGCGGCACGGTCAGCCCCCCTTCCCACCAAGACCCGGTGCTGCTGCATCATCGCCTGGAGCTCTCCGGGCTTGACTGCAGGCAGGTCATGGTCGAGGAGTTCACCGTCCAGCAGGCATTCGGGAGCGTAATCGCCGACAGGCCCGGCCTCCGCGTGTGGCGTGAGCCGGGCCGGCTGTCGTTCCCGAACCTGACCATCACTGTCGCTGAAGCCTCAGCCGGAGACTGGCAGCGATGGTTCGAGAACTTCGTCCTTCAGGGTTACAACAACGACACCCGGGAGAAGACGGGCACCCTCACGCTGCTGAACCTGCGGGAGCAGGAACAGGCGCGGATCGGCCTGTTCAACGTCGGCATCTTTCAGTTGATCGGTCCGACCGTCTGGCTCGACCGGTCAAAGCAGACAGGACAGCTCGAACATGCGACCCGGGTCGTTGCCAGGCTCTACTCCGAGCGGATGGAGTTCACGCTCCCATAGCTGAACAAGCAAAGCAACCTGAACCTAGGACCGCCCCGGCAGGCCGCCACCCAAGCCGCCGACCTTGAATGGTCGAGCGCTCGTCATAACAACTGCCCATCGCCTTGACACACCGTAGAACCCTCCAAGGGCATCGGATCGTCGTGCGAGGTTCCCGATGAGCCAGACGCCAGGAGGTCCTCGAGGTTAAACGATGGTGCGCCGGCCGGTGGTGCCGCCGCGCCGGCCGGCGCCCCGTCAGTCAGCTAGAGGTAGGTGTCGAGGAACGTCTGGGCCGCGGTCGAGTCGACCCGGTACTCCAGGTTCGGGCCCGCGCACCGCATGCTGAAGGTCCAGGCGTTGATGCCCACCAGCGTGTCCCCGTGGAACAGCGGCCCACCCGAGTCACCGAAGCACACGCCCGCCGTGATCTTCAGGA
>DATABK010000407.1:0-1875 GCA_036259695.1 Actinomycetes bacterium
CCGGCTCGCTCGGTGGCCGGGTCGGGGGCGGCGGCCTGGGGGGTGGGGGCCTGCTGGGCCGACCCGCCCGCCGTCCCGGCCCCGGCGCCGCCCGAGGCCCTGCTCCCGCCGTCGCCCCCTTGGGCGTCGCCGGTGACCCGGAACACCCACAGGCCGCTGTTCATGTCGCTGGCCAGGACCACGTCCTTGTACGGGAACACGCCCCAGACCACCGGCATGTCCCGGCGACCGCCCTGGGCGGTGGCCGCGGTCTGGCGGGGCGAGCTGGGCGGCGGCACGAACCAGGCCACCTCCCGGGGTTTGCCGGGGTCGGACAGGTCGACCACCCTGATCCCGTCGGAGTACCAGGAGGCGTACGAGCGGTCACCCTTGATGACCGCGTTGTGCACCGAGTAGACGCCGTCGGTGGCCACCTTCCCGTCGCTGCCGGGCACGGCCGACTCGGTGGCGAAGGTGGACAGCAGCCTGGGGCGCTCCAGCGAGCTGGTGTCGAACACCCGCTGGAAGGTCCAGGTGGCCCGCGAGCCGCTCCCGACCGCCGTCATCGTCTCGTCGTTCTGGACGAACAGGGTCTCGTCCTCGTTGAACCAGCCCGAGTGGGCGCCCCGGTAGCCGTCATCGGGCCGGTACGGGGTCTGGCCGATCAGCCGGGGGTTGGCGGGGTCCTTGATGTCCAGGAACTGCACGCCCGCCGACCAGAAGGACGCGAACAGCTTGTTGCCCTTGTCGAACGGCCAGGCGCTGTGGTCGAACACGTCCCGCCGGGCCGCGAGCTGACCGCGGGTCTCGGCCGGGCCGTCGCGGCGGACGTCCCAGTCGGCGACCTGGCGCGGCCGGCGCGGGTTGGTGATGTCGATGATGCGCAGGTCCCCCTGACGGCCCTGGGTGAGGTTGAACGAGTAGGGCACCGCGGCCAGGACCAGCACCCGCCCGTCGGGCCGCTGGACCACCCCCATCTCGTGCACGCCCGAGACAACCCCGCTCGGGAGCCGGCTCAGCTCCTTCGGCCTGGCCGGGTTGGTGACGTCGTACAGCGCCAGCCCGGTGAACCCCTGCGTCTGCCGCGAGCAGCGCTGGAGCCCCACAGCGGCCAGGTCGCCCTTGAACGCCCTGGTCCGGATGGAGCCGACCCAGACGTCCTCGCCGTCACTCCCCGGGAACTTGGCGAACGACGCCAGCGCCTTCGGCTTGGCCGGGTCCTCGATGTCGATCGCCCAGATCCCGTTGGCCGGCTGGCAGTCCCCGTTTCGTAGATTTCCCAGGTAGGCGACGTCCTTGTGCGCCCAGACATCCCCATACCCACCCCGCTGGGGCGGCGCCAGATGCCCCACCACCTCGGTGTTCCAGGTCTTCGGGGCCCGTTTCTGCACCCCCGAGGCCCCGGCGGGGGCCATCCCCACCGCCACCAGCAGGACGGTCACGGCCACGCCAGCCCGCCGCCATCCACCCATGCGGTCCTCCGGCCAGCCGACGTCCTCTCCCCACTGTCGCACGGAGGGCTGAGATTTCGCTGAGCCGGCGGCGACCCGGGCCCCGGCCTCAGGCAGGTTCGCCCAGCGCCCGTGGGAGGGCCGACTCGTAGGTGTCGCGGAGCCGCGACACCAGGAGGTCCAGCACGCCGGGCACGACCAGCCGGTCGCCGCCGGTCATGCCGAGGTGGGTGGCGGGGACGCCGACTTCGGTGGCCAGGGCGGCCAGCTCCTCGGAGGCCTCCGGCACGACCGCGACGAGGGCCCGGGAGGCCGATTCGCTCACCAGGGCGGCCAGTGACCTCTGGGAGGCGGGCAGGTCGGCAGCCACCGGGGGCGGAGTCACGGTGGCCCCGACCCCGCCGGCCACGGTGGCCTCGACCAGGGCGATGGCCAGGCCGCCGTC
>DATABK010000408.1:0-3012 GCA_036259695.1 Actinomycetes bacterium
CATGACGTAGGCGGTGCCGGGGGCGTCGGGCCCGGCCCAGGTGCCGATGACCCCGTTGATGGCCAGGCTCGCCTTGACCTGCTCGGACTCGAACCAGTCGTCCAGCAGGTCGCTGACGCTCATGGTCATGAGCCGGGTCACGTCGCCGACGGTGCGGACGTCCAGGCCCTTGTACCGCCAGGCCAGCCGGAGCAGGTCGGCCAGGTCCGACGGCCGGCGTGAGCCGATTCTGGGCGGGACGCGGGTGAGCAGCGGCCCCAGGACCGCGGCCAGGCCCGCCAGCCAGGCATCCCACCGGGGCATGGCCCCGGCGTCCTTCTTGGAGAACCTGGCGACCTGCTCGTGGTTGCGGCCGGCGTCGTCGTCGTACAGGGTCAGGGGGCGGCCGTCCGGCCAGGCCTGGTAGGCCGGACCCATGGGGTACAGCTTGTAGCCGTGCCGCTCTAGGTCGAGCTCGCGGATGATCGAGGGCGGCATGAGGCTCATCACGTACGACAGCCGGGTCACCTTCATCTCGGGCGCCTCAGGCCAGGGGGCGTCGGTGGCGGCCGCCCCACCGGTCTTGTCCCTCGCCTCGAGCACCGCCACCCGGGCCCCGGCCCGGGCCAGGTAGGCCCCCGCCACCAGCCCGTTGTGGCCGCCCCCGATGACGATCGCGTCCCAGGCCGACATGGGTGCCTCCTGTTCTTGACTGAACGTTCAGTCTAAGATGTGGGTGGACACCGGACAAGCCCAGCAGGCCATACTGCACCTCGACGCCGAACAGCCTGGAGCAGGCATGAGCCCACGACGCAAGCTTTCCGACGCACGGCGCCGCCAGATCCTCAAGGCGGCCGTGCAGGTGATCGCCGAGAAAGGCCTCTGCGACACCGGGATCAAGGATGTGGCCGACCGCGCCGGGACGAGCCCGGCCCTGGTCATCTACTACTTTGGCAAGAAGGACATTCTGCTGGCCGAGGCGTTGTCCTTCGCCGACGAGCAGTTCTACGCCCAGACCGCGGGCGCGGTGGCCGAGCTGACCAGCGCCCGCGACCGGCTGGTCGAGCTGGTCCGCTGCTCGTGCTCGGTGGGGGAGGCCGACGACGACTTCGACGAGTGGGTGCTGTGGCTGGACCTGTGGGCCAGGGCGCCCCGCGACCCCGACGTGGCCCGGGACCGGGCGGCCATGGACCAGCGCTGGCGTCAGACCATCGGCGAGATCGTCCGTGAGGGCCAGGCCGCCGGCGAGTTCGCCCCGGTCGACGCGGCCGCCTTCGCCCTCCGCCTCGGCGCCCTGATCGACGGCCTGGCCATCCAGGTCGTCCTCAAGGACCCGGAGGTGACCCGCGAGCGCATGTTCGACCTCTGCATGGACGCCTGCGCCCGCGAGCTCGGGTTCGCCTGGACCACCGAGGAGCGGGACCACCTCCTGCGGCCACCCAAGCACGTGGCCTCAGGCTGACCGGGGCAGCACCCGGAGCGCGTCCGGGGGCAGGTGGACGGCGATGGCCGTTCCCTGCTGCCAGGTGATGGGCTGGCCCTGGTTCTGGACCAGGGCCTGGAGGGGCTCGCCGGTGGCCAGGCGGACGACCAGCTGGGTCGACGGTCCCTGGTAGACGAGGCGCTCGATCATGCCGGGGACGCGGTTGGGGCCGGTGGTGCCGTAGTCCTCGAGGCGCACGCGCTCGGGGCGGATGACGACCTGGACCTCGCCGCTGGCGCCTGTGTCGCCGCCGGCCGCCGCCAGCTCGAAGTCGCCCAGCCGCAGCCGGCACCGGCCGCCGCCGTCCGGCAGCCCGGCGGTGGCCGTGAACAGGTTGGCCACCCCCAGGAACCCGGCGACATAGGTGGTGGCCGGCTCCTCGTACAGCTCGGTGGGGGTGCCGACCTGCTCGATGCGGCCGCCGGCCATCACGGCCAGGCGGTCCGACATGGTCAGGGCCTCCTCCTGGTCGTGGGTGACGTAGACGAAGGTGATCCCGACCGTCTCCTGGAGCGCCTTGAGCTCGACCTGGAGGGTCTTGCGGAGCTTGGCGTCCAGCGCCCCCAGGGGCTCGTCCAGCAGCAGCACCGACGGGTTGAGGACCAGCGCCCTGGCCAGTGCCACCCGCTGCTGCTGCCCGCCCGACAGCTGGGCCGGCCGCCGCCGCTCCAGGCCCTGGAGCTGGACCAGGGCCAGCGCCTCGGCGACCCGCCGCCGGGCCTCGGCCTTGCTCACGTCCTGGAAGCGCAGCCCGAAGGCGACGTTGTCGGCCACACTGAGGAACGGGAACAGGGCGTAGCTCTGGAACACGGTGTTGACCTTGCGCTTGTGCGGCGGGGTCCGGGCCATGTCGACCCCGTCGAGCAGGATGCGCCCGTCGGTGGGCTGCTCGAACCCGGCGACCAGCCGCAGGGTGGTCGTCTTGCCGCAGCCCGAGGGGCCGAGGAGGGCGAAGAACTCGCCCCCGGGCACCTCCAGGTCGATGCCGTCGACGGCGGTGACGTCCTCGAACCGCTTGACCAGCCCGACCAGCCGGACCTCGCCTCCGCCCATGCGGCGCCCCTTTCAGCGAGTCAACGACGCTCCGCCGCTGGCATCGTAGACCGCCCGGCCCCGTGGAGGGCGAGCCAGTCGCTGGCCTCCTCCGGCGGCATGGGCCTGGCCAGGTGGTAGCCCTGGGCCAGCTCACAGCCCATGGCGGCCAGGGTGTCCCAGGTCGCCTGGTCCTCGACCCCTCGGCGACCACGCGCAGGCCGAGGTTGCGGGTCAGCTCGACGGTCGAACGGACGATGGCCGCGTCGTCGGGGTCGGGGGGCTGGCCAGGTGGAGGCCGAGGACCAGCGGCAGCTCCACCAGGTTGACCGAGTGGACCTCGCGGCGGAACTGGATGTGGACCCTGAGCACGGCGGCGGCGAACAGGGCGGCCAGGGCCGGCCAGGGAGGCGGACCGAGGTCGCCGGCGCCCCAGGTCGCTGATCGGCCCCGCCAGGAGCGCGGCGGCGGCCGCCACCATGGCGGCCGTCAGGGCGATGGTCCCGGCCCGGTCACGT
>DATABK010000409.1:0-5941 GCA_036259695.1 Actinomycetes bacterium
GGCCGGAGGCCGCGGGTCCGGGGGCCGGGCCGGGCTGGCCGGCGCCCTGGCCGCCGGCCAGGTCAGGGCCGCGGCCACCAACCTGGCCCGGGACCTGTCCAACGAGCCGGCCAACGCCCTGCACCCGGCCGACCTGGCCGCCGCCGCCCGCAAGCTGCTGGCCGGCAAGGGCGTCACCGTGAAGGTCAAGGACGAGAAGGCCCTCGCCAAGGAGGGGTTCGGCGGCATCATCGGGGTCGGCCAGGGGGCCGAGCACCCGCCCCGCCTGATCGAGCTGCGCTACGCCCCCAAGGGCGCCACCGGCGAGGTCGTCCTGGTCGGCAAGGGCATCACCTTCGACTCGGGCGGGCTGTCGCTCAAGCCGGCCGACTCGATGAAGACGATGAAGACCGACATGTCGGGGGCGGCCGCCGTGCTGGCCACCATGAGCGTCCTGGCCGAGCTCGACGTCACCGTGGCCGTCACCGGCTACCTGGCCGCGGCCGAGAACATGCCGTCGGGGAGCGCGACCCGCCCCGGCGACGTCCTGACGATGAAGAACGGCACGACCGTCGAGGTGCTGAACACCGACGCCGAGGGCCGCCTGGTCATGGCCGACGCCCTGGCCCTGGGGGCCGCCGCCAAGCCGGACGCGATCATCGACGTGGCCACCCTCACCGGCGCCTGCGCGGTCGCCCTCGGCAACCGCTACTCCGGCCTCATGGCCAACGACGAGGCCCTGGCCGCCGGGCTGCTGGACGCGGCGGCCGCGGCCGGGGAGCCGACCTGGCGCCTGCCCCTGCCGCCCGAGTACCGCAAGGACATCGAGAGCGACCTGGCCGACCTCAAGAACGTCGGCGACCGCTACGGCGGGGCCCTGTTCGCCGGCCTGTTCCTCCAGGAGTTCGTCGAGGACCGCCCCTGGGCCCACCTCGACATCGCCGGCCCGGCCCGGGCCGAGTCCGACGACGGCTACCTGAGCAAGGGGTCCACCGGGGTCACGGTCCGCACCCTGCTGACCTGGCTGGAGCGCCGCAGCGCCGCCCGCTGAGCGGCTAGGGGTTGGGGCCGGCGGCCCGGACCCGCTTGACGGCGACCAGGGCCGCCCGGAGCTCGCTGATCCAGTCTGCCTCGTGCCGGCCGACCAGCCGCACGCACCAGGCCAGGGCGTCGCTGCGGCTGCGGGCGACCCCGGCGTCGATCAGGGTGTCGAGGACCCGCCGCTCCGGCAGCCGCAGCCGGGTCATCACCGGCACGCTCAGGGTGGTGAACAGCAGGCGCTCGCCGCCGCAGTCGACCCCCCAGGACACCTTGCGGCGGTAGCGGCGCTCCAGCTCGGCGGCCAGCCGCACCCGCGGCTCGCGGGTCTCCTCGCGGAACCGGCGCGCCGTCAGCACCGGGTCGTCGCCGCCGTCGGCCAACGGACCGATAACGAGGATCTCCTCGGTGTCGGCGGTCACCTCGGGGGGGCCGGTGAACCAGCCCTCGGGCAGCCGCCGGCCCAGCCAGGCGGCCACCTCACGCACGACCTGTTCCTGCTGCATTCTCATTACAGTATTACGCGTAGCAGGGCCGGACAATGCCGACCGGGGCTACGGACAAATGTGGGAAACCCGCTCCGACAAGCGGTTTCGACCGTCTTGCTTTTCCCCAGAGGCAATCCAGGCCGGTATCATCCCGACAACGGCAGCAGACAAGGGGAAGTTTCCGTGCAGATCGATTTCAGATCGTCGGAACGGTCCAGCCTCGGTGTGGAGGTCGAGCTCGAGATCGTTGACCTGGAGACCCGCGAGCTTCGCAGCGGGGCGTCAGAGGTCCTGCCCCTGCTCGGCCGGAACCACCCCAACGGGGAGCATCCCAAGGCCAAGCACGAGCTGCTCGAGTCGACGGTCGAGATCATCACCGGCGTCTGCACCACCGTGGACGAGGCCCGCCGGGACCTGGAGGGCACCCTGGCCGAGCTGCGCCCCTACATGGAGGAGCGGGGCATGGGGCTGATGTGCTCGGGCACCCACCCGTTCTCGGACTGGGCCAAGCAGCAGATCAGCCCGAGCCCACGCTACGCCCAGCTGATCGAGGACATGCAGTGGATGGCCCGGCGGCTCCAGATCTTCGGCATCCACGTGCACGTCGGCGTGCGCTCGCCCGAGAAGGCGGTGGCGATCGTCAACGCCCTCACCATGTACATCCCGCACTTCCTGGCCCTCTCGGCGTCCAGCCCCTTCTGGAAGGGGACCGACACCGGGCTGGCCTCCTGCCGCAGCAAGGTGTTCGAGGGCCTGCCGACGGCCGGCGTGCCCTACCAGCTCTCCGGCTGGGACCAGTTCGAGCAGTTCATGGACACCTTGATCTCGGCCAAGACGATCCACACGATCCGCGAGGTCTGGTGGGACATCCGGCCCCACCCCGGCTTCGGCACCGTCGAGCTGCGCATCTGCGACGGCCTGCCGACGATGGGGGAGATCGCGACCGTGGCGGCCATGAGCCAGTGCCTGGTTGACCGGCTGAACACCCTGATGGACCGGGGCTACACGCTGCCGGTCCCGAGGAGCTGGATCATCCGCGAGAACAAGTGGCGCGCCGCCCGGTACGGGCTCGACGCCGAGATCATCCTCGACGACCAGGGCCGGCTCCAGCCGGTCCGGGAGGCCATCGAGGAGCTCGTCGAGGAGCTGACCCCGGTCGCCCGCCGCCTTGGCTGCAGCGACGAGCTGCGCAACGCGCTCTCCATGATGGAGCGTGGTCCGAGCTACATCCGACAGCGTGAGGTTATTGCCGCGGGGGGCGCCATGACCGACGTCGTTGACAGTCTGGTCGAGGAGCTCCGCACCGATCGCCTGACGCCCACACCAAAGCCAGCCATACCGTGACTCTCGACCTCTCAGCGTTCCTGGCCACCCACAACCCCGAGCTGATCCACCTCCGGCGCCACCTCCACGCCCACCCCGAGCTCGGGAAGGCCGAACGCCAGACCACCGCCCTGGTCGCCCGCCGCCTAGAGGCCGTCGGCCTCCGGCCCCGCCTGCTGTCGACCGGCTCCGGGCTCATCTGCGACATCGGCCACGGCGACGGGCCGACGGTGGCCCTCCGGGCCGACCTGGACGCGCTGCCCCTGCAGGACGAGAAGGACGTGCCCTACCGCTCGACCGTGCCCGGGGTCTGCCACGCCTGCGGCCACGACGTCCACACCACCATCCTGCTCGGGGCCGGCCTGGCCCTGGCCCAGCACGCCGACCGGCTGCCCGGCCGGGTCCGGCTGGTCTTCCAGCCGGCCGAGGAGTGCCTGCCCGGCGGGTCGATCGACGTCATCGGCGACCGGGTGTTGGAGGGGGTCAGCGTCATCTACGCCCTCCACTGCGACCCCAAGCTCGAGGTCGGCCGCCTCGGTGTCCGGGTCGGGGCCATCACCGCCGCCTCCGACCTGGTCGAGGTCCACCTGAGCGGGCCGGGCGGGCACACCGCCCGCCCCCACCTGACCGCCGACCTGGTGTACGTGATCGGCCGGGTGGTCACCGACCTGCCGGCCGCCCTCTCCCGACTGGTCGACACCAGGGCCGCCCTCAACATGACCTTCGGGGCGATCGAGGCCGGGACCGTGCACAACGCCATCCCGACCACCGCCGTGGCCCGGGGCACCCTGCGGGTGCTGGACCGGGCCGTCTGGGGCGAGGCCCAGAAGCTGGTCGAGCGGATCCTGGAGGCCACCGTCGGCCCCTACCCCCAGGTCACCTACCGCCTCGACTACCAGCGGGGCGCGCCCCCGGTGGTCAACGACGAGGAGGCGACCGCCGTCTTCGCCACCGCCGCCCGCAGCGCCATCGGCGACGAGGCCGTCCTCAACGCCCCCCAGAGCATGGGCGGGGAGGACTTCTCCTGGTACCTGGAGGAGATCCCCGGCTCCATGGCTCGCCTGGGCGTCCGCATCCCCGGCACCGACCTCGACATCCACGCCGCCTCCTTCGACGTGGACGAGCGGGCGATCGCCGTCGGCGTCCGCATCCTGGTCGAGACGGCCACCCAGGCCCTCGACCACTACGGCGCCGGCACCGCCCCCCAGTCCCAGGGAAGCCGTTTGCGAGCCGTGCCACCGGGCAGGGTAGGGGTCGGGAGGTGACCCCATGACCACCGATGCCGGTTCCGGTTTCGACAACCAGGCCGCCGGTCGCGACGCCGGCGACGACCGCCTCGAAGAGGAGTCCCGCCACCTCCTCAGCGAAGACGCCGGCGACGACGTCCTCGAAGAGGACCGCGAACGCAAGCGAACCCAGGACAACGTCAACGACGCGTTCTAGTCGCCGCCTGGAGCTGGCGGTTCCTCGGGGTTCGCGTGCCGTAGTCCCTGATCCATGTGGGGGGAGCTCGCTCCCCCCACGGCCCCCCAAGAGCGCCTGTGCCATGGTCGGCCCGAGAGGCCAGTGCGGGGCTAGCCGGGGGGCGTGGGGACCGGCCGGGTTGGCTGGTCGCGGTGGATGACGCTCAGCGAGTAGCGCAGGGGCGTGCTCCCCAGGTTCCGGTAGGCATGGGGGCGGTCGGCGACGAAGGCGATGGCGTCGCCGGCGCCGACGACATGGGGCGTGCCGTCCAGCTCCAGGGTCAGCTCACCGTCGATCACCAGCAGCAGCTCGCGGGTCCCGGTGGGATGCCCCTCGGAGCCGTAGCCGTCCCCCGGCACCATGCGCACGTCCCACAGCTCGACCTGCTGTGAGGTCCCCGACCCGACCAGCAGCCGGGCCGCGCTCCCCTTGTCCCCCCCGGTCCACAACGTGACCGCCTCATCGGCCCGCACGACCCGGGCACTGGGCCCCTCCGGCGCCTCGACCAGACTGGCGACGGAGACCCCGAGCGCGGTCGCCAGCCGGCAGATCGTGGCCACACTCGGGTTCGTCCGGGCCTGCTCCACCTGCAGGAGCATCCCCTTGCTGATCCCCGCCCTGGCCGCCAGGTCCTCCAGCGTCCAGGCCATCCTGGTGCGATGCCCGCGCACGTTGCGACCTACCGCGGCGTTGACGTCGTCCGGCTCCGGCACGGCTCGCTCCCACACTCCGTATCAATAAATTGGATCGACAGGTCCAGTATAGTTTAGTACAATAGATCGTACCCGAAGGTTCACTGTACTGGTATCAGCCCAGCAGAACCAGCCAAGCAGCGGGGAGCGATCATGGAACTGATCTGGCTCGTGCTCACCCTCATCGCCGTCGACCTGGGCGCCCTCCTGTTCGCCGCCGACACCCGCCCGGGTCTTCAGCACTCCTCCCGCCCCGGGTTCCACCGCTCGCCAAGCGCGGGCCAGGCGCACGTCTCCCGGTGGCCTCGCCGCCACGCCTCCGGCGGGTAGGAGACCGACCTTCGTGGGCGCTTGAATCTCGGGGTCCCACTCGGGCTGAGCTCGGGCCTGTGCTGGGGAGCCGCGGACTTCTTCGGCGGCATCCAGTCCCGCCGCCTGCCCGCCCTGACCGTCGCCTTCTGGAGCCAGGTCGCCGGCGCCCTCGTCCTCGGTGGCGCCCTGGCCATCCTGGCGCTCCAAGGCATCCGTCCCGCCGGCCCCGAGGTCGCCTGGGGCCTGGCCGCCGGCGTCGGCAGCGGCTGCGCCCTTTCCCTCTTCTACCGAGCCCTGGCCGAAGGGACGATGTCCGTCGTCGCCCCCATCTCCGCCTGCGGCGCCATCGTCCCCGTCACCGCCGCCCTCCTCAGCGGCGATCAGCCGGGAACGCTCGCCGCCCTTGGGGTCGTCACCGCCATCACCGGCGTTGTGCTGGTCTCCCGGCCGACGTCGGGTCCGACAGCGATGTCCCCGGGTCCCACGGCGATGTCCCCGGGTGCCACGGCGCCGCCTCCCGATTCCGCGCGGCAGTCGGCGGGCGCGGGCCGACACCCCGGGACCCCGGGGAGGGCCGGGCGGGTTGTGGCGATGGCGCTCGGGTCGGCGCTTGGGTTCGGGCTGTTCTACGTCTTCGTGGACGCC
>DATABK010000410.1:0-2304 GCA_036259695.1 Actinomycetes bacterium
GCCCGGCGGCTGTTCGACGCCGGGGTGCTGGACACCCTGGTCGCGGTCGAGCTGCCCAAGGTCCGGGCCTACATGCACCTGGACACCGTCCTGACCCAGGTCGACCACGACGCCTTCGTGGTCTACCCGGGGCTGCGGGAGCAGATGCGGCCGTTCGTGGTCACCCCCGGGCCCGGCCGCCACCTGGAGGTCGAGGCCTCCGACGAGCTGTTCGCCACCCTGGCCCGGGTCCTGGACGTGCCCCGGATCCGCACCTTCGAGACCGGCGGCAACGAGATGCTGGCCGCCCGCGAGCAGTGGGACGACGGCAACAACGTGCTCGCCGTCGCCCCCGGGGTGGTGGTCGCCTACGAGCGCAACGTCGACACCAACCAGCGCCTGCGCGACGACGGGGTCGAGGTCCTGACCATCCCCGGCTTCGAGCTCGGCCGGGGCCGCGGCGGCCCCCGCTGCATGAGCTGCCCCCTGGAGCGCGACCCGGTCGGCTGAGGCCCTTGACAGCTTATTTGTCACTGCTTGCGTTCCGGCATGGCGCCCGAGGAGCCGCCCTCGGTCGAGCTCGAGGTCGTGGTCACGGGCACGCCCGAGGAGGTCTGGCAGGCCACGCGCCTGGTCGGCGATGCCGGGCCTGGGCCGGCTACAGGACCGTGAGGGGCTGGGGGCCCTCCTCCAGGACGGCCACCGTGTGCTCGAAGTGGGCCGCCCGGGAGCCGTCGCGGGTGGCCACCGCCCAGCCGTCGGGGCGGTGGACGTAGGCGGCGTCGCCGTCGACGAACATCGGCTCGATGGCCAGGACCAGGCCGTCGCGCAGGCGCGGGCCCCGGCCGGGCCGGCCGTCGTTGTCGACCGAGGGGTCCTCGTGCAGCAGCTGCCCGACCCCGTGGCCGCCGTGGTCGGCCAGGATGCCGTAGCCGGCGCCGTGGGCGACCTGGCCGACGGCGTGGCTGATGTCGGACAGCCGGTTGCCGACCCTGGCCTGCTCGATCCCGGCCCACAGGGCCCGCTCGGTCGTCTCCAGCAGGCGCCGGGCGGCCGGGTCGATCTCGCCGACCCCGACGGTGACGGCGGCGTCGGCGTGGTAGCCGTCGACCACCGCCCCGCAGTCGATCGAGAGCACGTCCCCGGCCCGCAGCCGCCGGCGGTCGGGGATGCCGTGGACGATGACCTCGTTGACCGACAGGCACAGGCTGGCCGGGAACGGGGACGGGGCGAAGCGGGGGTGGTAGCCGAGGAACGACGCCGTCGCCCCCTCCCCGGCGATGGTCTTGGCCCCCAGCTCGTCCAGCTCCCGCAGGCTCACCCCGGGCCGGACCGCCGCCACCACCCGCTCCAGGGTCTTGGCGACGACCCGGCCGGCCCGGCGCATGGTGGCGATCTCGTCCCGGGACTTCAGGATGACCATTCCCGCTCCTCGGCGTCGTCGTCGCTGCCCCCACCGGGCTCCTCGGTGGCCGGCGGGTGGCGGCGCTCCCGCAGCCACAGCCACACCGACCCGCAGACCACCAGGGCCAGGGAGATCCAGCCGTTGCGGGACAGCCCGAGCAGCCGGAAGGTGGTGTCGGTGCGCAGCAGCTCCAGCCCGAACCGCCCGGCGCCGTACAGGACCAGGTAGAGCAGGGACAGGCTGCCCGGCCGCAGCCGCCGGGTGGCCGAGACCCGCAGCAGGATGGCCACCACGGCCAGGTTCCACAGCGACTCGTACAGGAAGGTGGGGTGGAAGGTGGCGAAGGAGGCGTAGCGGTCGGGCCGGTGCTCGAGGTCGACCTCCAGCGCCCAGGGCACGGTCGTCGGGGTGCCGAACAGCTCCTGGTTGAAGTAGTTGCCCCAGCGGCCGAAGGCCTGGGCCAGGGGGATGGCCGGGATGGCGGCGTCCAGGGCCCGGAGCACGGGCAGGCCGCGCCGGCGGGCCACCCACAGCCCGGTCAGGATGCCGACGGTCAGCCCGCCGTACAGGGCCAGCCCGCCCTGCCAGATGGCGAACACCTCCAGCGGGTTGTCGCGGAAGTCGCCGGTGTGGGTGATGACGTAGCCGAGCCGCCCGCCGAGGAACCCGGCGACGACCGCCCAGATGGCCGGCCGCTCCAACTCGCCCGGCCTACCCCCGGCCTCGACCCAGCGCCGGTTGGCCGGCCAGAACGCGGCCAGCACGCCGACGGCGATGCACAGCCCGTACAGGTGGAAGAACAGCGGGCCCACCTGGAACCCGTTGGTCGGCGGGGCCGGGATGAAGGCCGGCATCTACGGCTCCAGGGCGCCGGCCACGGCCTTGTCCACGGCCGCCAGGACCTCGTCGTCCAGGCGCCG
>DATABK010000411.1:0-1842 GCA_036259695.1 Actinomycetes bacterium
GCAGGGCCAGCCCGGTTGTCGCCGTGACGGCGCCGGGCACGTCCAGGCGCCGGGGCGTGGCCTGGTCGCGGCTCTCCGCCAGCAGGAGCCGCACCAGCGCGGCCGCGACCAGGGCGACCGGCGCCGCCACCAGCAGCACCCAGCGCCAGCCCAGGGCCGCGGTGAGCAGGCCGCCGACCAGGGCCCCGGCCGGGATGCCGAGCGACCCGGCGGCCGACCAGACGCCGAGGGCCCGGTCGCGCTCCCGGCCCTCCGGGAACTCGGTGACCAGCAGGGCGAGCAGGGCCGGGTCGAGGGCGGCGGCGGCCGCGCCCTGGAGGGCCCGGCCGCCCACCAGCACGGCGGCCGTCGGGGCCAGCCCGGCCACCACCGACCCGGCGGCGAACGCCAGCAGCCCGGCCACGGCCATGCGGCGCCGGCCCACCAGGTCGGCCGCCCGGCCGCCCAGGAGCAGGCCGCCGCCGAAGCAGAGGACGTAGGCGTTGACCACCCACTGGAGGTCGGCCCCGCCGAAGCCGAGGTCGTCCTGGATGGCCGGCAGGGCCACGGCGACGACCAGCCCGTCCAGGATCATCAGGGCATGGGCCGCGCTGAGGGCGGCGAGGGCGAGCCGCCGGTCGCCCCGGCTCCGAACACGGCCCCGCGACCGATCCGTCGACACCATTGTCGCCTTATACTGGTGTCGCCCACCACTGTCAACCAGCTATCGCGAACGATGGTGTCGCGAGTGTCCGGAGGCCGACGTGGAGATCCGGTACGCCTGGGAGTACGAGGACCTCGACCATCCCCGCCCGGCCGAGGTGGCCCGGCTGGAGGCGTTCTGCAACACCGTCGACCGCCACACCTTCGGCGAGCACGGGAGCAAGCCGGCCGGCCGGCGCGAGCTGCTGGCCACCCCGGACCGGCTGCGGGACTGGCTGGTGGCCCAGGGGCTGCTCGACGAACCCGGGGCGCGGGTCGAGGCCGGCGACCTGGAAGGGGCCCTGGCCCTGCGCGACGGGCTGCGGGCCTGGCTCCAGGCCCGCCAGGGCCTACCCCACGACCAGGGGCAGCTCGACCGGGCCAAGGAGCTGCTGGGGCGCCTGCGCCTCCGGGTCGACCTGGAGGGCGAGACGGCCGCCCTGGCCCCGGCCGGCGACCCGGCCACGGCCGCCCTGGGCCGCCTGGCCGGCGACCTGGCCACCGCCGGGGCCACCGGGGCGCTGGCCCGGCTCAAGATCTGCGACGCCCCCGACTGCCGGTTCGTCTACTACGACCGCTCCCGCAGCCGGACGTCGCGCTGGTGCTCGACCGAGGTCTGCGGCAACCGGATGAAGACCCGCCGCTACCGCGGCCGCCGCCGCGGCTAGCGCTGGCGCCGGTCGGGCGGGGGCTCCTCGCGGGGCAGCTTGCCGCCCCAGGCGCGGAAGCCCTTGATGGTCGAGACGGTGGCGCCGGCCAGGCCGACCACGGTGCCGATGAAGGTCAGCAGGATGACGTCGGTGTTGCCGGTCATCCGCATCCAGTTGGACAGAATGATCGAGGCCGCGGCCAGGCCGAGGAACAGCAGGCTCCGGATCCCCCATCGCCGCTGCTCCGCCGGCCTGGCCATCGGCCTCCGCTCCTCACCTCATCGTACGTTCGCGAGGTCAGTGTAGGAGATCAGGTCAGGAGGTCTCGATCCGCACGTAGTCGAGGTCGCCGACGAAGTAGTCGCAGGTGATCTCGACCTGGTCGCAGTTCCCCTTGCCGGCGATGGTCAGCGGGCGGGTGTTGGCGATCGTGCCGGTGCGGTTGCGGTTCCGCATGGTGACGACCCCGTCGATGATCATGGTCACCATCGTGGCGGTGCGCTCACACCGG
>DATABK010000412.1:0-4392 GCA_036259695.1 Actinomycetes bacterium
CAGGGCCAGGTGGTCCCGGGCGGCCGCCTCCTGGTCCCCGGCGGTTGGCAGGTTCTCCAGGGTCGCCAGGTGGCGGCGCCGCTCGGCGGCCCGGCGGCGAAGCCCGGCCGGGGACAGGTCGTCGACCCGCCCCTCGTAGGCGCGCAGGCCCAGGTCGCGGCCTTGGGACGGAAACGCGTCCAGCATCGCGTCCAGGATGGCGTCAAGCGTCCGTCTTGTCGCACCTGTCATGTGCGGAGTCTGTCATATACTCCGCATGCCCGGCGCCTCCGCCGGGCGCCACGGGGACCAGCGAAGTCCGGTGCGAACCCGGCGCTGTCCCGCAACTGTGAGGCCCCGCCGTCCCCGGCGGGGACGAGCCAGGTCGCCTGCCTCCGTGGCCGCAAGCTCAGTCCTCGGAGGAAGGGCGGGTTGTGCCTCGGATCCCCACGAGCCTCGCATCCTCCGACCGAGAGGAGGATGCATGAGGAGACCGTTCGTCCCCCTGCTGCTGGTGGTCCTGGCTCTGGTGGCCGCCAGCTGCGGCCAGGACGGGACCACCACGGGCGCGGCCGCCCCTGAGCCCAGGCGGATCGTGTCGCTGTCGCCGACCGCGACCGAGATGCTGTTCGCCATCGGCGCCGGCGACCAGGTGGTGGCCGTCGACAGCAACTCCAACTACCCGGCCGAGGCGCCAAGGACCGACCTGTCGGCCTTCCAGCCGAACATCGAGGCCATCGCCGGCTACAAGCCCGACCTGGTCGTCTACTCCGACGACCCCGGGGAGCTGAAGGCCGGACTCGACAGGCTGGGCATCCCGGTCCTGCACCAGCCGGCGGCCACCGACCTGGACGACACCTACGCCCAGCTCGGCCAGCTCGGCCAGGCCACCGACCACGCCGACGAGGCCGCCCGGGTGGCCTCGTCCATGCGGGCCGAGATCACCAAGATCGCCGCCGCCGCCCGGCCCGAGCGGCCGCTGACCTACTACCACGAGCTCGACAAGAACCTGTACACGGCCACCTCCAAGACCTTCATCGGCCAGCTGTACGGCCAGCTCGGCCTGAGGAACATCGCCGACGCGGCCGACAAGGACGCCACCGGCTACCCGCAGCTGTCGGCCGAGTACGTGATCAAGGCCGACCCCGACCTGATCTTCCTGGCCGACACCAAGTGCTGCGGTCAGTCGGCGAAGACGGTCGCGGCCAGGGACGGCTGGGACGAGCTCACCGCCGTCCGCACCGGCGGCGTGGTCGAGCTGGACGACGACGTCGCCTCCCGCTGGGGGCCGCGGGTGGTCGACTTCCTGAAGACGGTGGCGGCCAAGGTCCGGACCGCGGAGGGGGTCGGGTCGTGACCCGGGGCGGTCTGCTGGGGGGCGGCTGGGCCGCCCGGGCCGGGGCGGCCCTGGCGGCCGTCCTGGCCGGCCCGGTTCCGCTGGCCCCCGGCGCCGTCCTGCTCGAGCTGGCCGGTCGGCTGCCGCTGGTCGACACCTCCTCGGGCCTGTCGTCCCAGGAGGTGGCCATCCTCTGGCAGCTGCGGCTGCCCCGGGTCGTCCTGGGCGGGCTGGTGGGGGCCATGCTGGCTCTGGCCGGGGCCGCCTACCAGGGGGTGTTCCGCAACCCGCTGGCCGACCCGTACCTGCTTGGCGCGGCCGCCGGGGCCGGCCTGGGCGCCACCCTGGCGATCGCGTATGGCCCCGACACCTCCGGCTGGCCGGTCGACCTGCTGCCCCTGGCCGCCTTCGCCGGGGCGGCCGGCGGGGTGGTGGCCGCCTACGCCCTCGGGCGCTCGGGCGGGGCCAGGACGGCCACCACCCTGATCCTGTCCGGGGTGGCCGTGGCCGCCTTCCTCACCGCCGTCCAGACCTACGTGCAGCAGCAGCGGGCCGAGACGCTGCGGGAGGTCTACGGCTGGATCCTCGGCCGCCTGACCACCGCCGGCTGGCGCGAGGTGGTCCTGGTGGTGCCGTACGCGCTGGCCAGCACGCTGGTCATCCTGCTCCACCGGCGGCTCATCGACGTGCTCGCCGTCGGCGACGACGAGGCCGCCAGCCTGGGGGTGCGGGCGGCCAGGGTCCGGCTGGTCGTGGTCGCGGCGGCCACCCTGGCCACGGCGGCCGCGGTCGCGGTCAGCGGCCTGATCGGGTTCGTCGGCATCATCGTCCCCCACACCATCCGGCTGGTCGCCGGGCCCAGCCACCGGCTGCTGGTCCCGCTCAGCCTGGTCGGTGGAGCGGCCTTCCTGATCCTGGCCGACCTGATCGCCCGCACCCTCATGGCCCCGGCCGAGCTGCCCATCGGGGTCATCACCGCCTTCTTCGGAGCCCCCTTCTTCGCCCTCGTCCTGCGCACGGCCAGGCAGGTCACATGACCGGGGTCGAGCTGCGCGGGGTGTCGGTCGCCCTGGACAGGCGGCCGGTCCTGACCGACCTTCACCTGGCCATCGCCGGCGGGTCCCGGCTCGGCCTGATCGGGCCCAACGGGTCGGGCAAGACCACCCTGCTGCGGGCCATCGCCGGGCTCATCCCCTACCAGGGCGAGATCCAGATCGGCGACACCTTGGCGAGGGCGTTGTCGCGCCGGGAGCTGGCCCGGCGGATCGCCATGGTCCCCCAGAACCCGGTGGTCCCGGCCGGGGTCACCGTCACCGAGTACGTGCTCATGGGCCGCACCCCCTACATCCCCACCTTCGGCACCGAGTCCCGGCGTGACCACGAGATCGTGGCCTCGGTGCTGGAGCACCTGGACCTGGCCGCCCTGGCCGGGCGCCGGCTCGACGCCCTCAGCGGCGGCGAGCGGCAGCGGGCCGTGCTGGCCCGGGCCCTGGCCCAGCAGGCGCCGGTGCTGCTGCTGGACGAGCCCACCACCGGGCTGGACGTCGGCCACCAGCAGCAGGTGCTGGAGCTGGTCGACACCCTCCGCGACGACCTCGACCTGACGGTGGTCAGCGCCCTCCACGACCTCACCCTGGCCGGCCAGTTCGCCGACCAGCTGGTCCTGCTCGACGGCGGCCGGGTCGCGGCCGCCGGCCCGCCGGCCACGGTCCTGACCGAGCAGGTCATCAGCCGGCACTACCACGCGTCGGTGCGCGTGCTCGAGGACCCGAGCGGCGGGATCGTGGTCATCCCCGTGCGCCAGACGGCGGAAAGGCAGGTGGCGACGTGAGCCAGGAACCGCTCCAGGAGCCGGAGCTCCACCGGCCGCCGGTGAACCCGCCGCGGCGGCCGGCCCGGCGCTCGGCGCCCTCGCTGGTGCTGGTCAACACCGGCGACGGCAAGGGCAAGTCGACAGCCGCGTTCGGGACGGCCCTGCGGGCGGTGGCCCGCGGCTGGAAGGTCTGCGTCATCCAGTTCCTCAAGTCGGGCCGCTGGCGCACCGGCGAGGAGGAGATCGGCCGCCGCCTTGGGATCGACTGGAACCCGCTCGGGGACGGCTTCACCTGGGACTCCGACGACCTGGAGGCGACCAGGGCCAGGGCCGAGGGCGCCTGGGCGGCGGCCCGGCGGGTGCTCTCCTCGGGCGACTACCAGCTGGTCGTCCTGGACGAGGTCACCTACCCGATGAACTGGGGCTGGATCGACCGGGCCGAGGTCGCCGAGGCGATCCGGGACCGCCCGCCGGCGGTCAACGTGGTCGCCACCGGTCGCGACGCCCCGGCCGAGCTGGTCGAGGTCGCCGACACCGTGACCGAGATGCGCAAGCTCCGCCACGCCTACGACAGCGGTGTTCCCGCGCGGCGGGGGATCGACTACTGATGGCCATGACCCTGCTCCTCGGCGGCGCCCGCAGCGGCAAGTCGGCCCTGGCCGAGCGGCTGGCCGCCCGCTGGGACGGTCCGGTCACCGTGGTCGTCACCGCCCAGGCCAGGGACGCCGAGATGGCCGAGCGGATCCGCCGCCACCGGGCCCAGCGGCCGGCCGGCTGGCAGACCATCGAGGAGCCGCTCGACCTGGAGGCCGCCCTGGCCAAGGCCCCGGCCGAGGCCCAGGTGCTGCTCGACTGCCTGACCCTGTGGGTCTCCAACCTGGTCGAGCAGGGCCTGACCGACGAGCAGGTCGGCCAGCTGGCCCGGTCGGCCGCGGCCGCGGCCGCCGCCCGGGCGGCGCCGACGGTGGTCGTCAGCAACGAGGTCGGGTCCGGGATCGTCCCCGCCGACCCCCTGTCGCGCCGCTACCGCGACCTGCTCGGCCAGGTCAACGCCGTCTGGGCGGCCGCCGCCGGCCAGTCCCTGCTGCTGGTCGCCGGCCGGGCCGTCCCCCTGGCCGACCCGCTGGAGGTGCTGGCCGGTGGCTGAGCTGGCCGGGCTCGACCGGCAGGTGGCCCACCTGCTGGCCGGGGCGCCCGGGCCCGACCAGGAGGCGGCGGCCGCCGTGGCCGGGCGGGCCCGGCAGGTGCTGCGGCCGGCCGGGGC
>DATABK010000413.1:0-2594 GCA_036259695.1 Actinomycetes bacterium
CCGAGCCGAGCAGCCCGCGGATGTCCACCGGGCCAAGGGACCGGATCCCCTCGTACTGCTCGGCCAGGCTCGCCGCCGAGAGGATGAACATCCGGAACCAGTGCCGCACCGAGCTGTCGGCGGCCTCAGACGGTGCCACCATCTCGAGGAGGTAGGCGGCGTCGGCGAAGGTCTCGCCCGCCTTGATCATCGCCAGCAGGTACTCGTGCTCCTCGGGGGTCGCCCCCCAGGGGTAGTCGTCGTCGCGGAGGGTCGCCGGATGCGACCCGAAGGTGACCACCCCGGACACCAGGTCGGGGTAGGTGGCCGCCATCAGCAGGGCCAGCCGGCCGCCGGTGTGGCAGCCGAACAGCGCGACCCGCTCCGAGCCGGCGGCGTCCATGACCGCCCGCACGTCGTCCATCTCGTCCTCGAACGCGTAGCCGCCCTGGCCGCGGTCGGACAGGCCGCCCCCGGCCCGGTCGAACAGGATCAGCCGGGAGAACGACGACAGCTTGTCGAGGAAGGCCGCGAACGACGGGTCCTCCCACATGAGCCCGAGGTGGGTCGGCCAGCCGAAGAGGAAGACGAGGTCCAGGTCGCCCTGCCCGACCACCTGGTAGGCGACGCGGCGGCCGTCGGGCCGCCGGGCGTACTGGAACGGCGGGCCATAGCGCATGGCCAGAGTCTACGTGCCGGGCGGGCTCAGGCGGTGATGGGCTGGTGGCCCTCCAGCGGCTCCTGGAGCTCGGGGCGGTTGTTGCGGACGTTGCCGACGGCCGGGTCCACCGGCCACAGCGTCAGCATCTCCTCGGGCGCCGGGACGAGCAGCTTGGCCAGCTCGTCGGTGTCGGTGTTCTCGGGGTCGAGCCAGGTGTCCCAGTCCTCGGGGGCCAGGATCACCGGCATGCGGTGGTGCACCGACTCCATCAGGTGGTTGGCCGAGGTGGTGAGGATGGTGCAGGTGAACAGCTCCTCACCGCTGTCGGGGTCGCGCCAGGTCGACCACAGGCCGGCCAGGGCCAGCGGGGTGAAGTCGCGGGAGGTGATGTAGAAGGGCTGCTTGCGCTGGCCCTTGCCCTGGTCCTGCCACTCGTAGAAGCCGTCGATGGGGATGATGCAGCGCTTGCGGGCCAGGGTGCTCTTCCAGCCCTTCTTCTCCCGCACCGTCTCGGCTCGCAGGTTGATCATCCTGTTGGCGCCGCTGGGGTCCTTGGCCCAGCGGGGCACCAGCCCCCACTTGAGGGCCCGGAGCTGCCGGGCGCCCTCGGGCGAGGCCGTCACGACCAGGATGTCGCTGGCCGGGGCCACGTTCCAGCTGGGCTGGTGGCCCTCCACCCCCAGGGGCTCGGCCCGGAACTGCTCGAGCAGGAACTGGAGCTGGCTGGTGGAGCTGAACCGTCCGCACATGACCCCACCTTACCCGACAGACCGGACAGCGGTCCTCAGTCGAGCAGCTGCTGGCCGAGCCAGGCGTCGGTGGAGGTGACGCCGGGGAGGGCGAAGAAGAACCCGCCCCCCACCGGCAGGATGTACTCCTCCAGCGGCTCGCCCTTGAGGCGGGCCTGCACGGCCAGGAACCCCCTGGTCAGGCTCTTCTGGTAGCTGACGAAGGCCAGGCCCTGGTCGAGCCGGCCGGCGTTGTCGAAGCCGCGGGAGAAGTTGAAGCCGCGGCGCAGGATGCGGCTGCCTGCCGTCTCGGGGGTCCGCGGGTTGGCCATGCGGATGTGGGCGTCCAGGGGGACGCGCCGGCCGGCCGGGTCGTCGGCGTAGCCGGGGTCGTCGGTCTCGCGGTCCAGACCGAGCGGGGCCCCGCCGGCCTTGTCGCGGCCGATGATCTTCTGCTGCTCGTTCAGGGGGGTGCGGTCCCAGAACTCGACGAACATGCGGATGATGCGGACCGCCTGGTAGCTGCCGCCGGCGGCCCAGGCGGGCTCGCCGTCGTCGGGCCCGACCCAGATGAGCTCGTCCATCAGTTTCTTGTCGGTGATGTCGAGGTTGGCCGTGCCGTCCTTGAACCCGAGCAGGTTGCGGTTGCCGGTCCGGCCCGGGACCGGCCGGGCGTCCGGGCGGTTGTAGCCGTCCAGCATCCAGTGCAGCACCAGGTTGTCCCTGGTCCGGCGCATGAGCTGGCGCAGGGCGTGCAGCAGCACGTCGGGCTGGTCGGCGGACAGGGCCAGCAGCAGGTCGCCGTGGGTCTGGGCCGGGTCGAGGCGGTCGTTGGCCAGGAACGGCATCCGGACCAGCTCCTTGGGCTGGCGGTCGGCCAGTCCGAAGCGGTCGTCGAACAGCGACGCCCCGACGCTGAGGGTGACGGCCAGGCCGTCGGTCCGGCCGTCGGGCCCGAGGATGCCGGTCTCGGCCGGCGGGAAGGCGGTGTCGCGCTGCTCCGGCGGCCGGGCCTCCATCAGCCCGCGGGCCTCGTCGGTGAGGTGTCGCAGGCTCCTGGCCAGCCGGACCCGGTCCTCGGAGACCAGGTTGAAGGCGGCCAGCAGGCCGAAGCGGGCCGCGGGGGTGTCGATGCCCGGCTGGTGCTCGCCGAGGAACGGCACCCGGCGACCCGCCCCGGACGTCCTCCGCTCGCGGTCCGGCGTGCAGCCGGCCGCGCCCAGGGC
>DATABK010000414.1:0-2109 GCA_036259695.1 Actinomycetes bacterium
ACAGCGGCGGACACGCTCAGCCCTCGGAAGCCTGGGGCCGGGAGGCGGACTGGAAGGCGGTGGCCAGCCGGGCCAGGGCCAGGGCGGCCAGCAGCAGCCCGAAGTCGCGCAGGGCGAGGTCGTCGTGGCCGCCACCAAGCAGCAGGTTGCCGATGATGGCGGCCAGCCAGGCGGCGACCAGGTAGCCGCCGACCCTGGGCCGGACGGCGACCACGAGCCCGGCGGCGATCTCGATGACGCCGACGGCCACCATGGCGGTGGTGGCGGTGCCGGGGATCAGGCGGTCGATGGCCGGGGCCAGGTAGGTGGTCCAGTCGGTCAGCTGGGTGGTGAACTTGTCCAGGCCGAACAGGATGGGGGCGAGGACGAACCCGGTCCGCAGGATCAGGTAGGCCTGGTAGACGGGGTCCTCGCGGGTGGGGGTGGTGCGGGCAGGGGCTGCGGTGGTGGCCATGCTGGCTCCTCTCTATAGAGAAAGTCTTCTTGTTATAGAGAGGTCCAAGCCTAGCTGTCAAGAAGTATTTGTTTTAGAATGGGGGTATGGACCCCGACGACCTCGACCAGCAGCTCACCGGCCTGGCTGGCCTCGGTGACCCGCTCCGCCGGGCCCTCTACCGCCACGTGGCCGAGCGTGGCGTCCCCGTCAGCCGCGAGGAGGCCGCCGCCGCGGTCGGCATCAGCCGCCCCCTGGCCGCCTACCACCTCGACAAGCTCCTCCACGACGGCCTGCTCGAGCCCCGCTACCAGCGCCGCTCCGGCCGCCGGGGGCCGGGCGCGGGCCGCCCGGCCAAGCACTATGTCCGCGCCACCGGCCCCATCGAGCTCAGCCTGCCCGCCCGCGACTACGCCACCCTGGCCGAGCTCCTGGCCGCCGCCGTCGAGGCCGACCCCTCCGGCACCGCCAAGGCCGCGCTGCACCGCGCCGCCGCCACCCTCGGGGCCGACCTCGGCACCGAGGTACCCCGCCACACCACCCCCGACAGCGACCCCGACCAGACCCTGGCCGCCCTCCGGAGAGCGCTGGCCGCCCGCGGCTACGAACCCTACGACGACCCCGACGGCACCATCCGGCTCCGCAACTGCCCCTTCGACCGCATCGCCACCCACCACCGCCAGCTCGTCTGCGAAGCCAACCACACCATGCTCCAAGCCCTCACCGACCACCTCGACGGCCACCCACCCCTCCGGGCCATGCTCGACCCCCAACCCGGACGCTGCTGCGTCCTGTTGACCCGCGCCAGCTAAGCGGCGAATCCGGCCTGCCACGGGCGGGCCGCCCATCGGTGGCCTCGGCCCAAGACCTGGAGCAATGTCCTAGTAGAGCTCTGTGAGGTCGGAAGTGAAGCCCACAGTCGGGCCGTCCGCGCGTTGAGCAGCGCCCAAGGTCCTCCACCGCGGCAGCGGGTGGCTTCGGGCTGGTGTGGGCGAAGGAGCTTCACGATACTTGTGCGGCTAACTCGCCCCGGTGGATGGAACCTCGCGCGACCAGCGCCCCGTCGGGCCGAGGCCAGCCAGAGCAAGGAGGCGGTAGATAGAACGGATCGAGGCCGACCGACGGCGTCGTGGTGTGGGACTGGGCGCCCACTACCGCCACACCACTCCCGAAATGGCTGCCCGGGTGGTTACGGCCGTCCAGGCCCGACTGACACTCGTGGTCCGAACCGCCGAGCAGACCGTGAAAGCCGAGCCGAACCGAGTGCCACGACACGTGTTTGAACCCTGTGGGCGGCATCCTTCTGGCAGACGTCGGTTCTTGACCCGCCCCGCAGCCGGACCGAGTGCTCGGTCCTAGGGATTGGGGGCCTTGCGGAGGACGGTCACGCCGTCGGCATCGATCCACAGGTCGGCCCAGGTGGCGTTGTTGGCGTCGTTGCCTTCCAGGAAGAGGTCGGCCTGGTCGGCGGTGGCCCACAACCGGTAGGGGCCTTCGGGCAGGCCGGTGATGTCGATGGACTGGCCGGGCAGGCGGCGATGGTAGATGTCGCCCCAGCCCACCGACAGCCCGGTTCGCAGACCGACACTGTTCCTCCTCCCACATGCCCGGTGCCCGTACACCGGGTCCTGGGGAGCGTCCGCCAGCCCCAGCCGGTACTGGTAGTTGTCAAAGAA
>DATABK010000415.1:0-4472 GCA_036259695.1 Actinomycetes bacterium
CCCGACCTGGACGCCGCCACCCTCCTGGTCGACGGCGAGGCGGCGCTGGGCGCGGCCGCGCCGGTGCTGCGCCGGGCCGAGGTCGCCGCCCGGGCCACCCTGGCCGCCCGCGACCTGGTCAACGAGCCGGCCAGCCGCATCAACCCGGCCACCCTGGCCGCCGAGGCGGTCCGCCTTGCCGAGGCCGCCGGCCTGGAGCACCAGGTCCTGACCGGGCCAGCCCTGCGCCGGGGCCGGTTCGGGGCCGTGCTGGCCGTCGGCGGCGGGTCGGCCACCGGCCCCCGGCTGGTCGAGCTCCGCTACCGCCCGCCCGGCGCCGGCCGGCACGTGGCTCTTGTCGGCAAGGGCGTCACCTTCGACAGCGGCGGCATCGACCTCAAGCGCGGCGCCGGCATGGACGGCATGAAGGATGACATGGCCGGGGCCGCGGCCATCCTGGCCGCCGTTCCCGCCGCCGCCGAGCTGCGGCTGCCCACGGCCGTCACCGCCGTCCTGCCCCTGGTCGAGAACATGCCCGGCGGCGCGGCGATGCGGCCCGGCGACGTGGTCACCACCCGCAACGGCGTCACCGTCGAGGTCACCAACACCGACGCCGAGGGCCGCCTGATCCTGGCCGACGGGCTCGCCCTGGCCGCCGAGGCCTCCCCGGACGCGATCCTTGACCTGGCCACCCTGACCGGGTCGGTGGTGTACGGGCTCGGCCTGGGCTGCACGGGCGTGTTCGGCAACACCCCGGCCCTCACCGCCGAGGTCCTGACCGCCGCCGACCGGGCCGGGGAGCTGGCCTGCGAGCTGCCGTTGATCGAGGACTACCGCCGCCTCCTCGACTCCGAGGTCGCCGACCTGGTCAATGCGACCAACGAGCCCGGCGACAGCGTCCAGGCGGCCCTGTTCCTGCGCGAGTTCGTCGCCGGCGTCCCCTGGGCCCACCTGGACATCGCCGGCCCGGCCACGGCCAAGGAGGCCCGGTACTACCAGCCCAAGGGGGCCAGCGGCTGGGGGGTCCGGACCCTGCTGGCGTTCTTGGAAGGGCCGCGGTGACCGGCCCGCCGGGCCGACAGCCGTCGGGAGGGCTCGCCAGGCTCAGCCGCCCGGGCAGGTGGTGGGCGGGCCGCTGTGCTCCTGGCAGGCGCGGGGCCGGCGGTCGGTGGTGGTCTGAGCCGGGCTGAGCTGGTCGCGGAGCTCGCGGGCGGTGGCTCTGGACAGGACGCCGGTGGCCATGCCGCCGGCGACGCTCAGGGTGAGGGCCACGGCCAGCAGGCCGGCCGCGGCCCGGCGGCGGGTGGCCAGGGCCAGCACCAGCCCGGCCGACGGCAGCAGGTACCCGCAGGCCAGCGTCCAGAGGAACAGCCGCATGGTGGCCTGCTGCTCGGCCGGGCTGGGCGGCTCACCGAAGAAGGACGCCCCGGTGACCATGGCGCCGTACCACAGCACCGGGGTCCCGAACCCCCAGGCCAGCCCGGCCAGGGCGAGCAGGATGGAGACGGGCGCGCCGCCGGGCCGGCGCTCGGGGCCGGCGGACGGGCCGAGCTCGCCGGGTGGGCGGGGCTCGCCGGGTCGACGGGGCTCGGTCATGGCCAGAGCATGGCCGGAGCCGGGGCACCGCCACCAGGGTGGTTCGGCTCAAGCTGGGCTGGCGGAGCTCCCCAGATCCTCTAGGCGCTTCCGGAAGGCCTCGGCCCGGGCGGCGCCGGGGCGGTTGCCCTTGGCCTGGTAGAGGGCGAGGGCGGCCTCGGCGGCCCGGCGGGCGTGGCCGGGGTGGCCGGCGGCCGCGGCCACGGCCGCCTGGTCGAGGTGGGCGTCGGCCCGCATGCTGAGCACGTCGGTCGGGGTGGCGATCTCGACCGCCTCGGCGGCCAGCCGAGCGGCCTCGGCGGCCTGGCCCTGGAGGGCCAGGGCCCGGGCGGCGGCGCCGCGCCAGCGGACCTGGGCGAACAGGTCGTCGTGGGCGGCGATGGCCCGGCTCGACAGGGCCACCTGGAGGGCCTCGGCGGGCCGCTCCAGCTGGTGGAGGATGTGGGCCAGGTCGGCGATCAGGTTGGAGCGCATGCCCGACTCGCCCTGGCGCTCCAGCACCCGGATGCCGTGGCGCAGCTGCTGCTCGGCCGCGGCCGGGTCGCCGGCCAGGGCCAGCGCGATGGCGGCGAACTCCCGGGCCAGGGCGGCCACCCGGTTCTCGCCCATGTCGGCGGCCAGGTGAAGGGCCCGCCCGACGGTGGCCCGGGCCGCCTCGGCCTGGGCGTCCATCGCCTGGAGCCCGGCCATCGACTGCAGCGCGATCAGCTCCGAGCGGCGGTTGCCGTGGGCCTGGGTGAGCAGCTCCTGGCAGCGGCGGATGCCCTCGGGGGCCGGGGTCGGGCCCCAGAAGGCGCCCTGGGCGAGCAGCCCCCAGGCCCAGGACTCCGACGGGTCGTCGCGGGCCAGCCGCGAGTGGGTGACGGCCTGGCCGGCGGCCGCCTCGGCCTCGGCGATCCGGCAGCGCAGGAACCCGAGGGCGGCCAGCAGCCCCCAGGCCTTGGCCAGGCCGCGCTGGTCCTCGAACTCGGCGAAGGTGGCGATGGCCCGCCGGGTCTGCTGCTGGATGGCGTCGGCGTCGAGGTCGCTGGCCACGCTCACGGCCATCCGCAGCCGGGCCACCTTCGCGTGGGCGGCCACCCGCTCGTCGCCGCGGTCGGCGGCGGCCGCCGTCACCTGGTCAAGGACCGCCTCGGCGCGGGTGAACTCGCCGGTGGCGACGAGCACGTCGGCCAGCTCGATGAGCAGCTCCAGCCCGCCCGGGTCGCCGGCCGGGAGGAGGCTCACGGCCCGCTCCAGCAGTTTGGACGCGGCCGGCAGGTCGCCCCGGCCCAGGGCCCGGCGGCCGGCCGCGCCCAGGTGCCGGGCCGCGGCGGTGGCCAGGCGCTGGTTGCGCTCGTCGACGATGCCGAGCTCGACCCGGTAGCGCCAGGCCTGCTCCAGGTGCCAGCCGACGATCTCCTCGACCTCACGGAGCCGGGGCCCGGCCGTCCGCTCGCCCCAGACGGCGAACAGCTCGTGCAGCTCGGCCCGGGCCTGCTTGGGGATGGAGTCATAGGTGGCGTCGCGCAGCAGCAGGTGGCGGAACTGGAACCCCTGGCCGCCGGTGAGGCGGGCCGGGGCCGGGCGGAGCAGCTCCCGGCGGACCAGGGCCTCCAGGCGGGCCGGGACCTGGGCCCGGACCGACGGCGGGGACAGGGCGACCACGGCGGTCTGGTCGAACACCTGGCCGGCCACCGCGGCCCGTTCCAGCACCGCCCGCTCGGCGTCCTCCAGCCGGTCCAGCCGGGCGGTGAGCAGGGCCTGGATGCTGGGCGGGATGCCGAGGTCGTCCAGGTCGGCGGTGACCCAGCGGCCGTCCTGGCGGCGCAGCCGGCCCTCCTCGACCAGGGCGGCCAGCAGCTCCTCGAGGAACAGGGGGTTGCCGCCCGCCGCCTTGGAGATCGAGTGGGCGGCCGCCTCGGGAAGGACCTGCGGGCCGGCCAGGGCGTCCAGCAGCCGGGTCGCCTCGGCGTCGGCCAGCGGCTCCAGCAGCAGGGTGGTGGCGTTGAGCTTGCCCCCGGCCCAGCCGGGCCGCTGCTCCAGGAACTCGGGCCGGGCCATGGCCACCAGCAGGATGGGGGCGCCGCGGCCGTAGTCGGCCACGTGCTCGACCAGATCCAGCAGGCTGGGCTCGGCCCAGTGGAGATCGTCAAGGACCACGACCAGCGCGCCGGTCGAGGATGCCCGGCTCGCTTGCGCCGGGCCTGCCAAAGCTCCAGCGGGCGTCGATGCATCGCCGATCCTCGACCGGCGCGCTGGCGGCCCGTGTCCGGCCAGCAGCTCCAGCAGCCGCCGGAACGCCCAGGCGGCCTCCTCGGCCGGAGCCGGGGCCGCCTCCAGCCCGATCAGCTGGGCGACCCGGGCGGCGACGTGCTCGCGCTCCCGCCGGTCGTCGCCGTCGGCGTCCAGCAGCGCCCGCAGTTTGCCCGAGGCCTCGGCCGGCGGGTCGGTGTCGGCGATGCCGGCGGCCTGGCGGACGATCTCGGCCACCGGCCAGTAGGTGATGCCCTCGCCGTAGGACAGGCAGCGGCCGCGGAGCACGGTCGCCCCCGGCAGCTCGGCCACGGCCTCGCCGACCAGCCGGGTCTTGCCCACCCCGGCCGGGCCGAGCACGGTCAGCAGGTGGCTGCTGGCGGTGCTGACGACCCGCTCGTAGACCCAGGCGAACAGGCGCAGCTCGGGCTCGCGGCCGACGATCGGGGCGTCCTGGCGGCGGGCGTGCCCGGGGGCGCCCGGGTCGACCTGGCGCAGCCGGTAGGCGACCACCGGGGCGCCCTTGCCCTTGAGCCGCAGCGGCGTGACCCGCTCGGCCTCGACGGCGTCCCGGACCAGCCGGTAGGTCGACTGGCCGAGCAGGACCTCGCCGGGGGCGGCCACCTGCTCCAGGCGGGCGGCCACGTTGACGGCGTCGCCCA
>DATABK010000416.1:0-10237 GCA_036259695.1 Actinomycetes bacterium
CCTGGTCACCGACGAGTTCGCCCTCGACGAGCCGGAGGCCCGCCAGCTCAAGTACTACGCCCCCGGCGTCGGCAACATCCGCGTCGGCTGGATGGGACGCGACGAGGAGCAGGAAGTCCTGTCGCTGACCGCGCTGACCAGGTTGGACGCCGAGGCCATGGCCGAGGTCCGCCGGGAGGTCCAGGCCCTGGACCGGAACGCCTACGAGAACAGCAAGGCCTACGCGGCCACCCCGCCGGTGGAGGGGCCGCTGCCCGCCCGTTAGCGACGCATCCGGCCCTCATCATCGTCTCACCGGCAGCCGACACAATGAGGGGATGCGGGCACTGGTGGTGGACGAAGAGCTGAAGATGGCGGCCCTCCTCCGGAGCTGGCTGGCCAAGGAGGGCTGCGCCGCCGACGGGGGAGGTTGAGCGGGGTGCGGCGGCTGGCTGGCCTCCCGATCCGGCTGCGCCTCACGGTGGCCTTCGCCGCCGCCATGGCCCTGGTGCTGGCGGCCAGCGGGCTGTTCCTGTACCTGCGGGTTGGCGCCGCCCTCGACAGCACGATCGACCAGGGCCTGGAGGGCCGGGCCGACGACGTCGCCGTCCTGGTCCGCGGGGCCGGCCCTGGGCTGGCCGACGCCCGGGGCCGACGCCTGGCCGAGCAGGAGGAGAGCTTCGCCCAGGTCCTCGCCCCCAACGGCGCCGTCCTGGACAGCAGCCCCGGGCTGGGGGAGCGCCAGCTGCTCACCGGCCCCGAGCTGGCCCGGGCGGCCCGGGAAACGGTGATCGTCGACCGAGCGCCGCTCCCCGACTCCGACGATCCCCTGCGGCTGCTGGCCACCCCGGTCGAGGCCGTCGGGGGGCGGACGGTGGTGCTTGTGGTCGGCACCTCCACCGAGGAGCGGGCCGAGGCGCTGGAGAGCCTGCTCGGCCAGCTGCTCCTGGGCGGGCCGCTCACGCTGGTGGCCGCCTCCCTGCTCGGGTACCTGCTGGCCGCGGCCGCGCTGCGGCCGGTCGAGTCGATGCGCCGGGAGGCCGAGGCGGTCTCGGCGGCCGAGCCGGGCCGGCGGCTGCCGCTCCCGCCCGCCGACGACGAGATCGCCCGGCTCGGCGTCACCCTGAACACCATGCTGGACCGCCTGGAGGCCGCGCTGGCCCAGGAACGGCGGTTCGTCTCCGACGCCAGCCACGAGCTGCGGACCCCGCTGGCGTCGCTGCGCACCGAGCTGGAGCTGGCCCTGCGCCGCCCCCGCCCGGCCGGCGAGCTCCGGGCGGCGCTGGCCTCGGCCGCCGAGGAGACCGAGCGGCTGTCCCGGCTGGCCGAGGACCTGCTGGTGCTGGCCCGGGCCGACGTTGGCGGGCTGCCCGTCAACCCCGAGCCGGTTTCCGCGGCCCAGCTGCTGGCCGAGGTGACCGAGCGCTTCGGGGCCGAGGCGGCCGAGGCCGGCCGGGCCATCGACCTGGAGGCCGAGGACCGCCTGGAGGTCATGGTCGACCGCCTCCGCGCCTCCCAGGCCATCGGCAACCTGGTCGACAACGCGCTACGACACGGCCGCGGCCGCATCCGGCTGGTCGCCCGGCGCGCCAACGGGCGGGCCGAGCTCCACGTCCGCGACGAGGGCCCCGGCTTCCCGGAGGCGTTCCTCGACCATGCCTTCGAGCGCTTCAGCCGCGCCGACCCGGCCCGCCAGGGGCCGGGCGCCGGGCTCGGCCTGGCCATCGTCGGGGTCATCGCCCGCGCCCACGGCGGCAGCGCCCACGCCGCCAACCGCGACGGCGGCGCGGACGTGTGGGTCGCGCTGCCCGCCGATACCGCAACGTAGCCATGTCCGCTGGCCGCCGGCCCTCGTACCATCGACGATAGGGCCGCCGCCCGGCCAGGGGGACAATCGTGGGTCGACGCTGGGCGGTCGCCGTGACCGCGGCATTGGTGCTGGGCATCCTTCCCGGGCTCGGGGTCGCCGGCGGCGACACCACCCCGGCCGCGCTGGCCGCCGAGGACCCGGTGGTGGCCGCGGCGGGCGACATCGCCTGTGCGCCCCCGGCCAGGAGGACGGCCAGCAGCTGCCATCACCGCGACACCTCGGACCTGCTGGTGGCCGGCGGCTACGACGCCGTCCTGCCGCTCGGCGACGTGCAGTACGAGTGCGGTCAGGCCAGCGCCTACCGGTCGGTCTACGACCCGACCTGGGGGCGGGTCAAGGCGGTCACCCGGCCGGCCGTCGGCGACAACGAGTACACCGACGGCAACGGCTGCACGACCCCGGGCGCGTCCGGCTACTTCGGCTACTTCGGGGCCGCGGCCACGCCCCGCCAGCCGTCGTGCCGCAGCGCCTGCGCCGGCTACTACAGCTACGACCTGGGGACCTGGCACGTCGTGGTGCTCAACACCGAGTGCTCCAAGCCGGGGGTCGGGGGCTGCACCCGGACCTCGCCCCAGGGCCGCTGGCTGGCCGCCGACCTGGCCGCCTACCCCAACCGGTGCACCCTGGCCTACTGGCACCGGCCGCGCTGGCAGGACAACGGCCGCACCAACAGCGCCTCCAGCTACTTCGTGGAAGCGCTGTACGAGGCCGGGGCCGAGGTTGTCCTCACCGGCCACGAGCACCTGTACGAGCGGTTCGCCCCCCAGACGCCGTCCGGGGTGGCCAACCCGAACGGCATCCGCCAGTTCATCGTCGGGACCGGGGGCAAAAGCCGCCACGGGCTGAGCCGCACACCGCCCCGCAACGCCGAGGCCCGCACCGCCAGCGCCTACGGGGTGCTGACCCTGACGCTGCACCCCGACAGCTACGACTGGCGGTTCGTGTCAGAGGCGGGCCGGACCTTCACCGACTCGGGAAGCCACCCTGCCACTGACCCTGTCGTCGGGGATCTCGAGCCAGGCGTCGGCGCCGCCGTGGTGGTTGGCGGCGCCCTCGTCGCGGACATGCAGCTCGACCCAGCCGTCGCGGCGGTGCGCCAACAGCAGGACCCGGCCCCGGCCGTGACGCAGGGCGTTCTCGACCAATGGGTCCACACTTCAGGAGCGACAGGTCCCTTATCCGCCACCGTCTGAGCGGAGCCGGTAGCCGGCCCCGCGGACGGTCTCGATCGAGTGCCGGCCAAAGGGCCGGTCGATCTTGGCCCGCAGGTAGCCGACGTACACGTCGATCACGTTGGAGCGGCTCTCATACGCGTAGTCCCAGGCGTGCTCGAGCAGGTCCAGGCGTGACAGCACGTCGCCTGGCCGGCGCAGGAACGTCTCCAGCAGCGCGAACTCCTTGGTCGACAGCTCGATGGCGGCATCGCCGCGCCACACCTGGCGGGTGGCCGGGTCGAGGCGGAGCGACCCCGCCTCGAGCACGGTGGGACGCTCGCCCATGTCCCGGCGGGCCAGGGCCCGCAGCCGGGCCAGCAGCTCGGCGAACGAGAAGGGCTTGGTCAGGTAGTCGTCGGCCCCGGCGTCCAGCCCGGCCACCCGGTCGGCGACCCCGTCACGGGCCGTCAGCATGAGGATCGGCGTCCACACGCCGCTGGCCCGCAACGCCCGGCAGACGCTCAGGCCGTCGAGGTCGGGCAGCATCACGTCCAGGACGATGACGTCGTAGGTCGTCTCCCGCGCCATCCCGATGGTGTCCTCGCCGGTCCGCGCGACGTCGGCGGCGTAGCCCTCCTCGACCAGGCCACGTCGAAGGAGGGCCGCCATCTTCCGCTCGTCCTCGGCTACCAGCGCACGCACGGTCCCATTGTCGTCGGTTTCCGGACAAATGATCGAACGGAGGCGGTCAGGCCGCGCGTCTGCTCTTGGCGAACCGCAGGTACAGCGACGGGACCACGAACAGGTTGAGCAGCGTGGCCGTGACCAGGCCGCCGAGGATCACGACGGCCATCGGGTGCTCGATCTCCTGGCCCGGGATGGAGCCGGACAAGAGCAGGGGGATGAGCGCCAGGCCGGTGGTCAGGACCGTCATCATGATCGGCACCAGGCGCTCCTTGGCCCCCTGGATGACGAGCTCGCGCCCGAACGGCACGCCTTCCTCCCGCTCCAGGTGCTGGCAGTGCGTGATGAGCATGATCCCGTTGCGGGCCACGATGCCCAGGACGGTGAGGAACCCAACCAGCGAGCCGAGCGATATCACCCGCGAGCCCAGGAACGCCGCCAGCAGCCCACCGACCAGCGCGATCGGCAAGGTGACGAAGGCCAGCGTCGCCAGGCGCCAGCTCTGGAACGAGGCCTGCAGCAGCAGCAAGATCCCGATCGCGGCCGCGCCGGCGTACAGCAGCAGCCGCTGCTGGGCGGCCTGCCGCTCGGTGAACTCGCCGAGCAGCTCGGCGCGGAACTCGAGGGGCCACTGGACCTGGTCCAGGCGGTCCTCGATGTCGCCGACCACCGACCCCAGGTCCCGCGAGTTGTCCAGGCTGGCGCCCACGTCGATGTTGCGGAACAGCCCCTCGTGATGGACCACGTTGGGGACCGAGACGATGCTGATGTCGGCGACCTGGGCGAGCCGCACATGCCCGCCGCCGGGTGTGTCGATGAGCAGGTTCTCCAAGTCGGTCACGCTCTGACGCTTCTCCGGCGGGGTCCACAGCAGCACGTCGTAGGCCTTGCCGGCCTTGAACAGGTCGCCGGCCTCCTCGCCGGCCATCATCCAGGCCGCCGCCCGCCGGACGTCGCCGGGCTTGAGGCCGTACCGCTTGGCCGCCTCGAGGTCGACCTCGACCTTCACCTGGGGGATGTTGTCCTGGAAGTCCACGTAGTGCTCGCCGATACCGGGGATGTCGCCGAGGATGGCGTTGACCTCCTCGGCCTTCTCCCGCAGCTGCTCCAGGTCCTGCCCGAAGATGCGGATCGTGATCGGGTCGCTGGTGCCGGTCAGGACCTCCCTGATCCGCTCCTTCAGGTACGTGAGGACGTCTCGGAAGATCCCGGGGTAGCCGTCGACGACGCCGCGGATGTTCTCGACCGTCTTGTCGTAGTCGACGGAGCGGTCGACGCTGATCCAGTTCTCCCCGAAGTAGACGCCGTAGGGCTCGTCGCCCAGCAGCGCGTTGCCGATGTGCGAGCCCGCGTTCCGCACACCGGGGATGGCCAGCAGCTCGGCGTTGACCAGCTTGGTCGTGCGGACCTCCTCCTGCAGCGAGGTGTCGGGCTTGGCCAGCCAGTGCATCAGGAAGTCCCGCTCCTTGAAATTGGGAAGGAGCGACTGCCCGAGCAACGGCAGCACCACCAGGCCCGCGACGATGGTCACGACCACGGCGGCGTAGGCACGGCGTGGCCGGTTGATGATCCGGGACAGGAACCGCTCGTAGGCACGCTTCATCGGGGGCACGAGCGGGGACTCCCGATGCTCCAGAGACCTGGGGCTCCGGAAGAAGATCAGGCTGAGCGCGGGCGTGACCGTCAGGGCGACGACCATCGAGGCCAGGAGCGCGAGGGCATAGGAGAGCGCCAGGGGCCGGAAGAACGCCCCGGACAGGCCCGCGAGCATGAAGATGGGCAGGATGGCGACGATCTCGATGAGCGTCGCGTAGACGATGGCCCCGCGGACCTCGAGCGATGCGTCGAGGATGACCCTGGCCGTGGACCGGCCGCCCCCCTCGAGGCGATGCTGCCGCAGCCGCCGGACGACGTTCTCGATGTCGATGATGGCGTCGTCGACGATGTCCCCGAGGGCGATCACGAACCCGGCCAGGACCATCGTGTTGATCGTGGTTCCTCGGGCGTTCAGCACCAGCACCGCCGCCAGCAGCGACAGCGGGATGGCGACGACGCTGATCAGCGCGGTCCGCCAGGAGTACAGGAACAGGGCGAGCATCACGATCATCAGCAGCGCCCCGAGGACCAGCGCCCTCGTCAGGTTGTCGATCGCGTCCTCGATGAAGGTCGCCGGCCGGAAGATCTGGGAGTCGATGGCGATCCCCGGCAGGCCCGGCCGCAGCTCGTCCAGGGCCGCTTCGATCCCCTTGGTCACGTCCAAGGTGTTGGCCCAGGGCAGCTTCTCGACGATGAGCATGAGGCCGTCGCCCTCGTTGATGACCGCGTCGCCGATGAGCGGCTGATGGGCCCTGGCGAGAACGGCCACATCGCTCAGGCGGATCTTCCGGCCGTCCTGGGTGATGATCGGCAGGTTGGCCAGGTCCTCGTGCCCGACGATCGGCTGCTCGTGCCGGATCCCCAGCCGCTGGGCCGAGCCCTCGACCCAGCCGCCCCGCCCGATGAAGTGCCCGTTGGAGTACTGCTGGAGGCCGGCGTCCAGCGCGTCCGCGGTCACCGTCATGGCCTGCTCCAGCGTCACCTTCTGGGCGGCCAGCCGCTCCCGGTCGACCTGGACCTGGAGCATCTCCAGACGCTCACCCCAGATGGGCACGTTGGCGACACCGGGAACCCGTAGCAGCCGGGCCCGGATCTTCCAGTAGGCCGTCATCGACAGGTCCATCAGGTCCAGGTTCGGGTCGGTCGAGGAGAGCCCGATCTTCAGGACCCGGCTGGTGGCCGAGAGGGGCTGGAGCATGACCGGCGGGGCCGCCCAGCTCGGCAGCTTGGGGGTGATCGTGGCGATGCGCTCGGCCACCAGCTGGCGGGCCTCGAGCAGGTCGGTCCCGTGCTCGAACAGCAGCACGATCTGCGACAGCTGCTGGACCGACCGGGAACGGATGGTCTCGACCCCTGGGATCGCGTTGAACGACTGCTCCATCGGGGTGGTGATCAGCTCTTCGACCTCGGTCGGGCCCAGGCCGATGGCGACCGTGTGGACCTCGACCTTCGGCGGTGCGAACTCGGGGAACACGTCGACCGCGGTGTTCCCGAGCTGCTGGACGCCGAAGAACATCAGGAACGCGGTCAGGGCGACCACGATGAACCGGAACTTCAGGCTTGCTCCAACGACCCAGCGCATCCTCGAGCCCCCCTTTCCCGTCGCTAGTGCCCGACCCCGTCCTCGATCCCGGCCAGCTCAGGCACCCCCACCGTCACGACCTCGGTGCCAACGGTCGGGCCAGTCTTGAGATACGCACGGCCGCCCGCCTGCCGCTCGATACCGACCTGGTGGCGGACGTAGACGAGGGGCTCGGGACTGGTGTAGACCCACCAGTGCCCTTCCGTATCGACGAACACGGCCGAGGACGGGACCACCAGGCGATCCCCCTGCTTCCGAACCGGGGTCGTCTTGAGGGCAAGCCGCTTGGCCGCCGGCTCCTCCAGGGTGATCCTCTGGACGTGGTCGGTGCCGGGGATCGGCTCCACGTGTGCCGGCTCATGCTCGACCGTGTACGCGTCCGCCACCGACCCGGCACAGGAGGCGAGGAGCAGGGTGGCCAGCAGCGGCAGGGCCACTCTGGGCAGCCGGGCCCACTGCAGGACGCCGGCCTTGTCCCCGGCCGGGGCCGACCGCTCGTCCGGAAGCGGTTCCGGCGCCGGCGAGAACAGCTCGTCGGTCCCGTCGTCCTGACCGGAGACCGACCCGAACCGCAGGTACAGCACCGGGAGCACGAACAGGATGAGCACCATCGTCGTCGCCAGGCCGCCGAGGACGGTGACGGCCATCGGATGCAGAATCTCGAATCCAGGGCCGCTGCCGACGACGACGATCGGCGCCAGGACCGCCGCCGCCGCCAACCCCGACAGCAGGGTCGGGGCAAGGAGGTCCCCGGTGCCGCGCATGACCAGCTCAGCTCCGAAGGGCGTCCCGGTCCGCTCCAGGCGCTGATAGTGACGGATCAGCACCAGCACCCCCCGGGCGGCGATGCCGAGGACACCGATGAGCGCGGCGACCGAGCCGAGCGTCAACGTGCCCGTGGTCGCCAGCGCCGTCACCACGCCACCCACGAGGGCGAGCGGGAGGGCCAGGAACGACACGGCCGCGAGACGCCAGCTCCCCAAGGCGGCCTGGAGCAGGAGGAAGATGGCGAGCGCGCCGGCGACCGCCACGGCGAGCAGTCGCGTCCGGTCGGCCTGCTGCTCCTGGAAGCCGCCGAGCAGGGCGGCGTGGTGCTCCAGGGGGAAGTCCACCTGCCCGAGCAGGCCGTCGATCTCGTCCGCCACCGCATCGATGTCACGCCCCGCGACATCGGCGGTCACATCCAGGTAGGTGGCGATGGACTCGTGCCGGATCACGGCCGGGTTGGGCGCGATCCGCACGTCGGCCACCTCGCCGACCCGGACCTGGCCGCCGCCTGGCGTGTCGACCAGCAGCTGCTCGATGTCGCTCTGGCTCTGCCGGATCTCGGGCGCGCCCCAGACGACGACGTCGAAGACCTTCTGCTGCTCGAACAGGTTGCCGACGGTGATACCGCCGAGCAGCGAGGCGGCTGCCCGGCGGACGTCCCCGGGCTTGACGCCGGCGGCCTGGGCGCGGGCGAGATCCACCTTGACCTGGATGGTGGGCTCCTCGAGGGGGCGGTCGACCTGTGCCCTGGCCACGCCGTCGACGCCGGCGACCAGCCGCTGGACCTCGTCGGCCTTGGCGTTCAGCACCTCGGGGCTCTCGCCGTAGATGCGCACCACGAGGTCGTCGTCGGAGCGCCCAAGGACGTCGGTCACGCGCTCGTCCGAATGCGTCAGCACGTCGGTCGACACATCCGGGTAGCGGACGAGAGTGTCCTGGATGGAGGCGACGGTGGCGTCGTAGTCGGCAGCTGGGCCGATCTTGACCCAGATCTCACCCGAGTTGACGTTGACGATCTGATCCGACATCACGGCCCGCCCGACCTGGCCACCGACGTTGACGACGCCCGGCAGCGATCCCAGGTCCTGCACGGCCCGCCGGGTGATCTCGGTCATCTTGGGAAGGGACGTGCCCGGCGGGGCTTCGACATGGACGAGCACATCCCGCTCCTTGAGGGACGGCCGCAGCGAGGTGTCCAGGAACGGCATCGCCACCAGGCCGATCGCCGCCACGACGGCGACCACGGCGAGGGCGGCGCCGGTGCGCGTGACCAGTCCAGGAGCGACCCGGTCGTAGCCTCGCTCCAGCCAGTCCGACACCGGGGACACCGGCCGTGGCAGCGGCGCGTTGGCCAGCAGCATCACGGCCAGCACGGGCGTGAGCGTGAGGGCCACCAGCATGGACGCGGCGACCGCCAGCAGGTACGACAGCAGGATCGAGGGCAGGAACGCCCCGCCCTCCCCGCGCAGGAACAGGAGGGGAACGATGGCGGCCACGACGATGAGGACCGCATAGAAGACCGAGCCGCGCGTCGCCGCCGACGTGGCGACGACCCTCGTCCACACCGAGGCGCCGTTGTCCTCCCGGTGGCGCGAGAGCCGGCCCGCGAGGCGATCCGTATCGGTGATCGCGTCGTGGAGCACGGCGGTGAGCCCGAGCACGAGCCCAGCGACCACCATGAAGTTGACCGGAGCGTCGCGGAGGTGCAGCACGACCGCGGCCGCGGCCAGCGCGACCGGGATGGGTGCGACCGTCACCAGCAGCCTGCGCCAGTCCCAGAGGAGGGCGCCGAGGAGCAGCAGCAGAAGCAGCCCGCCAACCAGCAGCGCCCACCGCAGCCGCTGGAAGGACGACTCGATGAAGGACGCGGGACGGTAGAGGGAGGAATCGATCTGCATGTCGCCAAGGCCCGGCCGCATGGCGTCGAGGGCGGCCTCGACGCCGTCGGTGACCTGGACGGTGTTGGCGCCGGGGAACTTCTCGACGACCAGGAGCAGGCACTGTTCCCTGCCAGGACAGATGGCGTCGCCGATCAGTGGCTGATGGTCCTCGACCACCTTGGCCACGTCGCCCAGCGTCTTCGGGGCCCCGCCGGCGGGCTGGCCTTCGAGGGGGACCTGGGCCAGCTCTCCGGGCGTGCTGATGGCCTGCTCGTGGAAGATGTCGAGTCGTTGGTTGACGGTGTCGATGAACCCCCCGGTCCCGGGGGAGGACGCCTCCAGGAACGAGAGGGGCGAGACCTCGAGGGCGTTCCCGGTCGTCTCGATGACCCGCTGGAGCGTCGTCTTGTTCTGCCGCAGCTGTGCGGGGTTGACTCGGACCTGGAGCTGCCGGTCCCTGAAGCCCCAGACGGAGACGTTGGCCACGCCGGGGACGCCCATCAGTCGCGGGGTGATGACCCAGCGGGCGAGGACGGACACCTCGATCGGGCTCAGGTCGTCCGACGACAGCTTGATCATCGAGAGCCGGTTGCTCGAGGACAGGGGCTGGATCATCTGCGGCAGCTCCGCCACCTGCGGCAATCCGGCGGCGCCAACCGCCTGCGTCAGACGCTCCTGCACCACCTGGCGGGCGTCCAGCACATCGGTGCCAGGCTCGAACGTC
>DATABK010000417.1:0-1538 GCA_036259695.1 Actinomycetes bacterium
GGGGTTCGCGGGCGCCGCGCCGGCGCAGCGACCACCGCGCCCGTCCCCCGGACTACATCTGGCCAAGCAGGCGACCTCGTTCGACCGGACACCCAAGGCGGCGGCCACCCTCGCCGCCTCGCAGATCCGCTGGGAGCTCCACAACGCCAACACCGCCGGCCGCCCCGATGCCGTGCTCGCCTACGGCGGGGTGACGGCGTTCGCCGTGGTGACCGGGGACTGGGACGGCAACGGCAGCGACACCCTTGGCGCGGTGTACCAGCGGTCCGGCGAGCTGGAATGGCAGCTCCGGGACGCGACCGCGCCGGGCCGGCCCGACCACGTCTTCCGCTACGGCGGGCTCGACGCGGGCGCCCTGGTCGCCGGGGACTGGGACGGCAACCGCACCTGGACCCCCGGAGTCGCGTACTGAGCCCCCATCCACCAAGAGGAAGGAGCCCCGATGGGCAAGCACAGCGAGATCCGGCCCTTCCGGATCCAGATCCCCCAGGCCGACCTCGACGACCTGCGCCAGCGGCTGGCCCGGACCCGCTGGCCGGATACGCCACCCGGGATCGGCTGGGACCGGGGGGTGCCGCTCGGCTACCTCAAGGAGCTGGCCGCCTACTGGGCCGACGGCTTCGACTGGCGCAAGCAGGAAGCCAAGCTCAACCAGCTCCCCCAGTTCGTCACCACCATCGACGGCCAGGACATCCACTTCCTCCACGTCCGCTCCTCCAACCCGGCGGCCCTGCCGTTGCTGGTCACCCACGGCTGGCCGAGCTCGCCGGTGGAGTTCCTCGAGGTCATTGGCCCCCTCACCGACCCGGCGGCCGGCGGCGGCGACCCGGCCGACGCCTTCCACCTGGGGATCCCCTCACTGCCCGGCTACGGGTTCTCGACCCCGGTCGCCGAGGCCGGCTGGGGCAACCTGTTCCGGGTCGCCCAGGCCTGGGCCGAGCTGATGGGCCGCCTCGGCTACGGTCGCTATGGGGTCCAGGGCACCGACGTCGGGGCCGGGGTGGCCGGGATGCTGGCCATGGTCGACGCCGACCGGGTCGTCGGGGTGCACCTCACCGGGACGGCGGCGGGGATGCCGTTCGGGCCGCCGATCGAGCTCGAGGGGCTGTCGGCGGCCGACCAGGCCCGGGCCGAGCGCTTCAACGCCTACCAGCAGGACCAGCTCGGCTACCTGCACCTCCAGGCCACCCGGCCGCAGACCCTGGCCTACGGCCTGAATGACTCCCCGGCCGGGCAGCTGGCCTGGATCACCGAGAAGTTCCACGACTGGACCGACCCGGCGGCCGACCTGCCAGAAGACGCCGTCGACCGCGACCAGCTGCTGACCGGCGTCAGCATCTACTGGTTCACCGGCTCGGGGACGTCCTCGGCCCACGCCACCTACGAGGGCATGCAGGCCTGGCGGGAGATCGCCGCCCGGCAGGCCGCCGACCCGGCACCCGGCACCCACGACGACGCGGGCACTGGGCCGTCGGGGCCGCCGACCGGGGTGGCCGTGTTCGCCGCCGACACCACCATCCGCTCCCGGCTCGACCCCG
>DATABK010000418.1:0-2165 GCA_036259695.1 Actinomycetes bacterium
ACTCCACCTGCACCTTCGCCCCCGAGGAGAACGAGCAGCAGGTCGGCGGGTTCCTGGCCGCCAACCCAGCCTGGGAGCTGCTGCCCATCCCCATGCACCCCGGGTTCACCCCCGGCCGCCCCGACTGGTCCCCCGGCGGCCCCCCGGAGCTGTCCCGAACCGTCCGCCTGTGGCCCCACCACCTCCGGGGCGAGGGCCACTTCATCGCCAAGCTGGGCCGCTCCGCGGACCAGGGGAAGAGTGGGGCCCTCCCTTCTCGGTCGCGGGCCCCCCGGAGGGGGAAGGTACCGGACCGGGAACATGGGGGCGCGCGGATGTCCACAGCCCCCCGGGGCGCCCAGGCGGTGGCTGAGGCGTGGCGGGGGTTCGTCGACGACGCCCTGGAACGTGACCCGGGGGAGGTCACGGTGGTGGGGGAGCGGGCCTATCTGGTCCCGGACCCCGAGGTGGCCGGGGCCGGGGTGCGGCTGGTTCGGCCGGGGTTGCTGGTGGGGCGGGCGCGGCCGGGGCGGTTCGAGCCGGCGCATGCGCTGGGCATGGCGGCCGGGGTGGTGATCGCGCGACGGGTCAGGGTGGTGGACGACCGGGAGGCGGCGGCCTGGGTCAGGGGGGAGACGCTGGGCTGGGACGGGCCGGCGGGGTGGGTGCTGGTGAGCTGGAGCGGGTGGCCGCTGGGGTGGGGGAGGGGGGCCGGGGGGACGCTCAAGAACCACTACCCCAAGGGTCTGCGTACGATGAGACCTGCCCATGCATGAGACGGCCATGACCCAGGGAGGCGGGACGGTGAGCAGCCAGGCGCCGCACGCCGAGGTGGCGGCGCGGCTCGGTCGCGCCCAGCAGCGCTACACGTCCGGGCGGCGGGCCCTGGTCGAGCTGCTGCACACCGCGGGGCGGCCGCTGGAGATCGTCGAGCTGGCCGAGGGGCCGGGGAAGCTGCCGGTGAGCTCGATCTACCGCAACCTGGTCGTGCTCGAGCACGCCGGCGCGGTCACCCGCTACCCGGGCGCCGGAGGCGGGCACGCCCGCTACGAGCTGTCCGAGGAGCTGGTCGGCCACCACCATCACCTGGTCTGCAGCCGCTGCGGCCGCATCGAGGACGACCCCGTCCCCCCGGAGGTCGACGCCGGCCTGTCCACCCTGCTGGACGCGGTCGCCGCCCGCACCGGCTTCACCGTCACCGACCACCGCCTGGAGCTGCGCGGCCTCTGCGAACGCTGCGGCTGAACCCGGTTATGAGAATCATTGCCAAAAGCGGTAGCATGGACAGCCTGCGGAGGTGACGACAGGAAGGGCGGTGCCATGGGGCGGCCACGGGGGGCGCTGCTGATCGCCTGCCTGGCGGCCCTGCTGGTGGCCGGCTGCTCCACCCCGGGCGGTGACCGTGGCCCCGGGGGTGAGGGGCTGCGGGTGGTGGCGACCACGACCCAGGTGGCCGACCTGGCGGTCAACGTCGGGGGCGACCGGGTCCAGGTGACCAGCCTGCTCAAGCCGGGCATCGACGCCCATGACTACGAGCCCTCCCCAGCCGACCTGGAGGTTATCGCCCGGGCCGACCTGGTCCTCCAGAACGGCGTCGGGCTGGAGGAGTGGCTGGCCGACACCATCGAGAGCTCCGGCTACGACGGCCCGGTCGTCGACACCAGCCAGGGGGTGGCGCTGCGTCAGGTCGAGGGCGAGCCCGACCCTCACATCTGGCAGAACCCGCGGAACGCCGAGCGGATGGCGGCCAACATCGAGCGCGGCCTGGCCACCGCCGACCCGGCCGCCGCGGCCGCCTTCGAGGCCAACCTGGCCGCCTACACCAGGCGGCTGGAGGCCCTCGACGCCGAGGTCGAGCGGCAGATCGACAGCCTTGCCAACAAGAAGGTGGTCACCAACCACGACGCCTTCGGCTACTACATCGACCACTACGGCCTGGAGCTGGTCGGCTCGGTCATCCCCAGCTTCGACAGCTCGGCCGAGCTGTCGGGCCGCGACATCCGCGACCTGGTCGCCAAGATCAAAAGCACCGGCGTCAAGGCCATCTTCTCCGAGACCTCCCTGCCCCCGCGGGCGGCCGAGACGATCGGCCGCGAGGCCGGGGTCAGGGTCGTGACCGGCGATGACGCCCTCTACGGGGACGGCCTCGGCCCGCCCGGGTCCGACGGCGACACCTACCTCAAGAT
>DATABK010000419.1:0-5771 GCA_036259695.1 Actinomycetes bacterium
CTTTGACACCACCGCCGGGCGAGGAGTTGCGCGACCGGCGTCGCCAGGCGTTACCCTGCCCCTACGGAGCGGTATTTACCCATCGGAGGCCGGGGGTGCACCCGAAATGACGGCGCCAATCCGACGCATCGGGGTGCTCACCAGCGGTGGCGACGCACCAGGGCTGAACGCGGTCATCCGCGCCGTGGTCAGGTCGGCCGAGGTCGACCACGGCTGGTCGGTGCTGGGCATCGAGGAGGGCTTCGAGGGCCTGATCGGCCGGCCCCGGACCCGGACGCTGGACAGCTCGTCGGTCAGCGGGCTGCTGAACCGGGGCGGCACCATCCTCGGCTCCTCCAACAAGGGCCATTTCTCGGCCATGCGGGTCGACGGCGAGTGGATCCGCGACCCGGCCCCCTACAAGGAGCTGGCCGCCAACACCAAGCGGCTCGGCATCGACGCCCTGGTCGTGATCGGGGGCGAGGGCAGCCAGGGGATCGCCAGTGAGCTGTCGCAGTACGGGGTCCGGGCCGTCGGGGTGCCCAAGACGATCGACAACGACCTGTGGGGCTGTGACCGCACCTTCGGCTTCGACACCGCCCTGACCGTGGCCACCGAGGCCCTGGACCGGCTCCACACGACCGCGGCCAGCCACAACCGGGTGATGGTGCTGGAGGTGATGGGCCGCGACGCCGGCTGGATCGCGCTCCACTCGGGCCTTGGCGGCGGGGCCGACGTCATCCTCCTCCCCGAGATCCCCTTCACCGTCGAGGCGGTCGCCTCCAAGGTCCTGACCCGCGAGTACCGGGGCTCCCTCTTCTCGATCGTGATCGTCGCCGAGGGGGCCGTCGAGCAGGGCGGCGGCCAGGTCTACCAGGAGTCGACCGGCACCCTGGGCGGGATCGGCGCCCATGTCGCCGCCCAGGTCGGAAAGGTGACCGGCAAGGACGCCCGGGTGGTGGTGCTCGGCCACCTCCAGCGCGGCGGCGTCCCGACCCCGTTCGACCGGATCCTGGCCACCCGGTTCGGGGCGGCCGCGGTCCGGGTGCTGGCCGAGGGCCGCTACGGGGAGGTCGTGGTCAGCCGGGAGGCGAGGATCACCACCGTGTCCATGGCCGAGACGGCCGGCAAGACCCGCACCGTCCCGCCCGACCACGAGATGATCCAGACCGCCCGCGGCCTCGGCATCGGCTTCGGCGACGAGGAGGACCACGACCTCACCCCGCAGCCGCTGGCGTGAGGCCCGGGGCCGTCAGGCCCCGCGCAGCCTGGCCCTGGTCGCCTCGACGTCCATGCCGTGGAGGCGCAGCAGGTTCTCGCCCAGGATCTTGCGCTTGGCCTGCTCGGTGAGCTGCGGGTAGCCGTAGCCCTCGACCAGGTCCTGGGGCAGCTGGAAGTCCCAGAAGGCCTCGAGCGCCCACTGGGGCTGCCAGATCGGCGCCTCGCTGCCGTAGATGGTCTTGTCCTCGCCGCACCAGAACAGCAGCTTGCCCAGGATCTCGGCGAACTGCCGGGGTGCCCGGACGACGAAGTTGACGGTGGCCGCGATCGACGCGTACAGGTTCGGGTGCCGGATGAGCTGCCAGCAGACCTCGTCGATGAACGGCAGGCCGACGTGGAAGATGACGAAGTTGAGGTCGGGGAAGTTGGCCGCCGCCCCGTCCATGTCCCAGGTCTGGGTGGCCTCGATCGGCTGGGGGCCGAGGGGGACGCCCTTGTGGACCCCGATCAGGTTGACGCCCAGCTCCTGGGCCTTCTCGAACACCGGGAAGGCGACCTGGGGGTCGTCCATCCGCCAGGGGAACGGCCGACCGTAGTCGTAGCGGACGTTGTAGAACTTGAACGCCTTGGCCCCGAACTCGCCGACCTGGCGCTCCATCAGGTCGAGGGCGCGCCGGCCCTCGAGCGGGTTGACCGACCCCCAGAACACCGTCCGGTCGGGGTTGCGGCTGGCCAGCTCGGCGCACTCCTCCCAGGGTGAGAGGCCGTCCCGGAACAGGTCGGTCAGGGGCAGCGGCATGGCGCACAGCATGTCGGTGGAGCTGTTGTCGTAGACCATCTCGTTGATGTCGTCGACGGTCCACTGGCGCAGGAACTCCTCGGCCGGCAGGACCGGCTGGCCCTCGGGGGTGAGGGTGGCGTGGAAGGCGTACAGGTGGTTGATGAACATCTCCCCCGCCGGCCCCAGGGCGTTCTTCTTCTCGAAGTTGAAGACGTGGGCCACGCCGTCGAACACGATCGCGTCGTTGCCGATCATGGGCCAACCTCCTTGGGGTGGGGCAGGAAGCGGAGCCTGCGCCGGGCCTTGTCGGACAGCCGGTCGGTGGTCCAGGGCTCGTCCCAGACGATCTCGACCGTCGCCCCGGCCAGCTGTGGCAGGGCGGCCACCCGCTCGGTGATCTGGCCGACCAGGTTGGCCGCGAACGGGCACCAGCCGGTGGTCAGCAGCAGCTCGACCCGGGCCTGGTCACCGTCCAGGTCGACCTTGCGGACCAGGCCCATGTCGACCACGGACAGGCCCTTCTCCCGGCAGCAGGGGTCATACACGGAGGCCAGCGCCTCCAGCACGGCGGCGGTGCGATGCTCGGCCATCTCCACCTCACGGACCTCGGCGTCCCGGTCCTCCAACCTTGGTCCGCCCGGCCCGGCCCGTCAATGGGCTCGTCGGTGGGCGCCGGTAGGCTGGTTGGGACGAGCTGCGAACGGGAGGGACCGTGACGACCGAGCAACGCGAATGGACCCGGCTGCTGGAGTGGGAGGGGTGCCTGAACGCCCGTGACCTGGGTGGGTACGAGACCGAGGACGGGCGCGAGACGCGCTGGGGGACGGTGGTGCGCTCCGACAGCCCGGCGGCCCTGACCGAGGCCGGGCGGGCCGCCCTGGCCGGCTACGGGGTCCGGGCGATCGTCGACCTGCGGCTGCCGGCCGAGCTGGCCGACGACCCCAACCCCTTCGCCGAGCCCGGCGACCACGGCATCACCTACACCAACGTCAGCTTCATCGACCCGGCGGCCGCCCCGCCCGACGCCGTCAGCACCCTGGCCGAGGACTACCTCCAGATGCTGGACCGCTACCGCCAGGGGGTGGCCGAGGCGATGGCGGCGATCGCCCGTGCCCCCGAGGGCGCGGTGCTGATCCACTGCGCCGCCGGCAAGGACCGCACCGGGCTGATCTCGGCCCTGCTGCTCGGCCTGGTCGACGTGCCCGCGGACACGATCGCCGCCGACTACGCCATGACCGCCGAGCTGCTGCGCCCCCGGGAGCGGCGGTGGCTGGAGAGCCTCCTCCCCGAGGAGCGGGCCGAGCGCGAGGCCATGCTGGCCCGGTACGCCCCCACCGCCGAGGTCATGCTGGCGGTGCTGGAGGGGCTGGAGGAGCGCTACGGCGGGGTCGAGCCGTACCTCCGGTCGACCGGCCTGAGCCAGGACGACCTGGACCGGCTCCGCGACCGGCTGGTCGCCCCGGCCGGGCGGCGTTGACAAGGGCCCGGCACTCGGGCACCGTGCCAGCTGTGGAAGGACACCGCCTGACCAGGAACCGCGCCCTTGACCACGGGCGTGTCTGCTCCTGCGCCTGTCGGCGGGCCCGCCGGTCCTCGCGCGCGCCGCTCGCCGCGACCGCCTGACCGGCCGGGCCGCCCTCCCCCGCTGCCTCCGCGCACCCAGGATGGTCCCGTGATGCCCGCTGCTGTCCGTTCCCGCCCGACCGCCGACCCGTACGCCGACACCGACGTGGTCGACGCCCGCGCTCCCCGGTTCCTCCAGGCCACCGTCGGCGCCGGGGCGGTGCTCGCCCTGGTGACCGGGTGGTGGTGGCTGTACGGCCTGCTCGCCGTCCAGCTGGTCGCCGGGCTCGTCTTCGGTCGCCGCTGGTGCCTGCCCTGTGTGGCCTACTTCGAGCTCGTCCAGCCGCGGCTGGGCGAGGGCCGGGTCGAGGACGCCCGGCCGCCCCGGTTCGCCAACAAGATCGGGGCGACCGTGCTCGGCCTGGCCTTCGCCGCCCACCTGGCCGGGCTGGCCGGGGTGGGGACGGCGCTCGGGGCCATGGTCGCCGGGCTGGCCCTGCTGGCCGCGGTCACCGGCCTGTGCGTCGGCTGCGAGCTGTACCGGCTCGGGGCGCGGCTGCGCGGGGTCCGCCCCGGGATGGTGGGCGCCCTCGACCTGGCCGAGGTCGGGGCCGCCCCCGGCCGGCCGGTGGTCGTCCAGTTCACCCACCCGCTGTGCAGTGACTGCCACGAGCTCACCGAGCGCCTGGCCGACGGGCCCCAGCCGCTCCACACCGTGGACGTGTCCCGGCGGCCCGACCTGGCCCGCCGCTACCACGTGGCCGTGGTCCCGGCCGCCTTCCGGGTGGCGGGCGACGGGACCGTGGTCGAGCGCCTGGCCTGAGGCGCCTGCTCAGGCGGGCCTGGTCAGCAGGTGCCGGTAGCCGTAGCCGTCCCCGGCGCTCTCGTCCTCGACGACCACCACCAGCCCGGCCTCGGCCAGCCAGCCGTCGACCTGGTCACGTGACGGGTAGTAGTGGTAGCCGGCGCCCCGCTCGGCCAGCTCGCCCCTGACCACCGGCAGGCCCTGGGCGGTGGCCTCGGCCAGCGCCCGCTCCAGCTCCTGGTCGTCGACCTGCTCGACGGTCAGGTACAGGTGCCCGCCGGGGCGGAGCGCCCGAGCCAGGTTGCCGGCCACCCGCGGCCAGTCCTCGGGCGGGACGTTCTCCATGGCGTCGACGCACATGACGGCGTCGAACTCACCCGCGAAGTCGAGCTCCTGGAGGCCGACCCGCTCCAGGGGGACGGCCGGGAACCGGGCCCGCGCCCTGGCCAGCATCCCGGTCGACTGGTCGGTGCCGACGACCCGGCGGCCGGCGTCCAGGACCATGGCGAAGTACTTGCCGGTGCCGCAGGCCGCGTCCAGCACGGTCCCGCCGGGCGGGCAGCGCTCCAGCAGGTCGGCCACGAACCGGCGGTGGACGGGGCCGATCTCCCCGTACTCCTCGTCGTAGGTGAAGGCGTGGATGGCGTCGTGGCGCTCCTCGGTCGTCTGGCGCCGCTCCCGCAGCCAGGCCGCTCGGTCCACCGTCTGCTCCCTTCTCGTGGTCAGGTCGCCGTCCCCGGCCAGGACAGGGTCGTCACCCGGCGCGGCTGGCCGCTCACCCAGATCCCGCCGACCTGGCGGGTGCCCTCCTCCAGCAGGGCCTCCGCGACCTCGGGGTCTCGGGCCGCGGGCAGGCACAGGCGCCGGCGGGTGAAGGCCACCAGCTCCTCGAAGTCGTCGAAGCCGAACCGGTCCCGGCTCTCCCAGTCCTGGCGGTCAACCGCCAGGCCGAGGGCGCCGAGGGCGGCCTCGGCGTCGTCGGCGCCCGGGCCGGTCGGGCGGTCCAGGCCGTGGAACCGCAGCCACAGCGGGCGCAGTCCGGCCAGCGGATGCCGCTCGGTCAGCTCGGCCACCACCCGGTGGCGGGCGTGGCCGGTCAGGGCGCGGGCGAAGGGGGCCAGGTCGGCCACGTTGTAGAGCACGTGGTGGCAGACGACCACGTCCGCCGGGGCGACCCGGCCGGCCACCTCCGGCCAGCGGCCGGTGACCGCCTCGGCCGGCACCCCGCGCTGCCCGGCGGCGGCCAGGAACGACGCCGCCATGGCGGCGGACTCGTCCACCGCCACCAGCCGCCCCGCCGAGCCGGCCAGGGGCAGGCTGGCCGCGCCCGCCCCGGCGCCGACGTCGAGGACGGTGCCGCCCTCGGGCAGGAACCGGGCCGCCTCCCGGTTCGAGGGGGTGACCGGCCGCGACCCGGCCCGC
>DATABK010000420.1:0-2224 GCA_036259695.1 Actinomycetes bacterium
GGGCGCCGTTCGGGCGCCTGCGCCTGCACCACCACCTGGCCCAGGCGGCCGGGAGGGGCCGGGCGAGCCCGTTCGCCCTGGCCTCGGCCGACGGCCGCGGCAGCGGCTGGCGCCCGGCCCCCGGCGACGACCCCTTGGCCATGCTCCTGGACGAGCTGCTCCCGCTCCTGTCCGGCCTCGGCCTGCGCACCGGCCCCGGCCAGGTGGCCGTCCTCGGCTGGTCGATGGGCGGGGCCGGCGCCCTCCGCCTGGCCGAGACCCACCCCGACCGGCTGGTCGCCCTGGTCGCGGCGAGCCCGGCCGTCGACCCCGCCGGCGCCGAGGTCGCCGTGACCAAGGGCTGCCACGACGGCCGCTTCTGGCAGCACCAGGCCCCGGCCCAGCTGCGCCTCGTGGCCGCCGCCCTCGGTTCCTAACGGCGGGGGCGCAGCCACAGCGACACAGTGGTCGGCTGCATGGTCTGGTCGGTCACGGCCAGGAGCTCGGCCGAGAGGCTGTCCAGGTCCACCTGCTGGCGCAGCCGGCCGCTGAAGGCGGCGATGGTCATGGCGGCGTCGTAGCGGTGGCGGTTGAAGCGGCGGTCGACCGCCGCCTGGATGCGGCGGCGGGCCGGCTGGAAGACGGCGGCCACGGCCAGGGTGGCGGCGGCCACGACCAGGCTGGAGTCGCGGCCCAGCAGCTGGCCGAGGCCGAGGACGGCCAGGGCGTAGCCGCCGACCAGGAACACCGTCAGCACCGTCCAGGCCAGGGTGCGGCTGAGGATCCGGTCAAGGTCGTACAGCCGGTAGCGCAGGATCGAGGCGCCGATGGTCAGCGGCAGGACGGTGATGTAGGAGAAGGAGGACACCAGCCACAGGGCCTCGACCCCGATCACGGTGCCGACGGCCACCCCGACGGCGGCCACGCCGGCCAGGGCGGCGGCCAGGGCCACCCAGCGCAGCTGGAGGCGCTCGACCCCCCGGGCGCGGCGGAACCGCAGCACCAGCGACCCGGCCGCGACCAGGATGGCGACCTGGATGACCAGGGCGGCGATCCAGTCGACGTTCGCCAGGACGCCCTCGAGCGGCACGGTCGCGGGCAGGGCCAGGGGGCTGACCACGGTCTGGAAGGGCGGGTCCATCGGGGCCCGCTGGAGGGCCTCGGCCAGCATGTAGACCAGCGGCGCGGCCGCCGTCAGCCAGACCCACCACCGCCAGCGGGGCGACGGCGGCGACCCGGTCGGGGTGAGGAGCAGGATGAAGCCGATCGCGGCCGGCCACAGCACCCAGCCGGTGTCCGACAGCAGCGCCGCCCAGCGGGCCCCGGGCAGCGGCCCGCCGCCGGCCAGGAGCACGTAGGTGGCGTAGTCCGAGGCCGCCCCCAGGGTGATCAGCGACACCCCGAGCCCGAGCAGCAGCCAGCCCACCGGGTGCCGGGGCCGGCGGCTGACCAGCACCGCCCCGACGGTGGCGGCGCTGATCGAGGCCAGCAACAGCGGCAGGGTGCCGCCGGTGGTCAGCGGGGCCAGGTCGGGCCGGCCGGCCCGGCGGATGCGCTGGTTGAGCCAGGCGGCGACCAGGAAGGCGACCGTGCCCAGCCCCCACAGGCTCCAACCGGCCACGGTCGGCCACGGCGGCCGCCGGCCCCGCCGGCCCGCCGTCACCGCCATCCCCGTCGCCGCATGCCGCCCCCGTGGAGTCGCCGTCGGGCCAGTGTCGCCACGCCCCGTGACGGCACCGCTACGGGCCGGGAGGCGAGGTGATGAAGTGCACGCCCTGCCCGTGACACCGGTCACTGCCCGCGGGCGGTGTTGACCGGAGAATGACCGGACCGAGGTGCGACGGCAACGGCAGGGGGGAAGATGCCGTTCATCGCCAAGTCCGCAGCGCCCGTGGCGCCCGTTCCGGCGGCGCGGCACTGGACCTTCGACCGGGCCGCCCTCGGCGGCCTCACCTGCTTCGTCGCCCCGCCCGGGTACCTGCTGAGCGAGGGGCTGTTCGAGGCCCTGCAGCGCCAGGGCCGCCCGGTGCTGTGGGTCCGGCTCGGCCCCGAGGACCACGACCCCGGGACCTTCCTGCGCTCGGTGGCCGCGGCCGTCCAGCGCCACCATCCCGGCTTCGGCCGGGACCTGGCCGCCATGCCCGCCGGCTGGCCGGCCACCTTCCGGCGGCTGGCGGCCGAGTTGGCCGAGGCCGCGCCCGCCCCGGCCTCGCTCGTCGTCGAGCACGCCCACCACCTGGGCGCC
>DATABK010000421.1:0-7969 GCA_036259695.1 Actinomycetes bacterium
GTGCCGGTCGCCCTGGTGCTCCACCTCCTCGGCCGCTCCGGCGAGTCGGCGGCCAGCATCGGCCTTGACGCCAGCCGCCCGTGGAGCGACCTGCGCTGGGGGGTCGGCCTGGCCGCCCTGGTCGGCGGGGTCGGCCTCGGCATCTACATCCTCGCCGTCGGCCTCGGGGTCAACCGCACCGTGGTCCCGATCCCCCCCACCGGCCACTGGTGGACGATCCCGGTGCTGCTCCTGGCCGCCGCCCGCAGCGGCCTGCTCGAAGAGGTCATCGTCTGCGGCTACCTCCTGCGCCGCCTCGACCAGCTCGGCTGGTCCCCCACCAAGGCCCTCTGGTCCGCCGCCCTCCTGCGCGGCGCCTACCACCTCTACCAGGGCTTCGGCGGCTTCTTCGGCAACCTCGCCCTCGGCCTGTTCTTCGGCCGCCTCTACCAGGCCCGCGGGCGGACCGCCCCGCTGGTCATCGCCCACTTCCTCATCGACGCCGCCGCCGGCCTCGGCTACCTCGCCCTCCGCGGCCACGTCTGGTGGCTCCCGGGGTAGTTCCGCGTCCCGTCCACAGATGCGGGTTGGCGGTCGTACCCCGATCGTCGCGGGTGCCAGAGTCGTTCCCGAGATGAGGGATGACCAATGGAGCTGACCGAGGGGCAGAAGCAGCGGCGAGCCGAACACCGTCGCCAGATCGACGAGCTGTTCAAAACGGAGGACCGTCGCAGCCCAGCAGCGCGGGCGACCCCGGCCACTCCACGACACCTGGATCGCCGCCTGCTGCATCGAGGGCGGGCTGCCACTCCTTTCCCTGAACCGCCGGGACTTCGCCGACTTCGCCGAGCACGACGGCCTGGTCCTGCTCAACACCTAGCGGGCGTTGCCTTGGCCTCCCCGGGGCCGGGAGAATCCGGGCATGGGCGAGCGGCGGAGCTGGATCCCGATGGAGGACGGGGTGCGGCTGGCGGTGAGCCTGTTCCTGCCGGAGTCGGGGGAGCCGGCGCCGGTGGTGTTGGAGGCGCTGCCGTATCGGAAGGATGACGCCACCGCTTCGTACCGGCCGGAGTATGCGCGGCTGTGCGAGGAGTACGGGTACGCGGTGGCCCGGGTCGATCTGCGGGGGACGGGGTCGTCGGAGGGGGTGGCGACCGACGAGTACCCGGCGGGTGAGCGGGCCGACCTGTGCCGGGTGATCGAGTGGCTGGCCTCCCAGCCGTGGTCGACCGGGGCGGTCGGGATGTACGGCACCAGCTACTCGGGGTTCAACTCGCTGCAGGTCGCGGCCGAGCGGCCGCCCGCGCTGAAGGCCATCGTCGCCATCTACGCCAGCGACGACCGCTACACCGACGACGTGCACTACACCGGCGGGGCGCTGAAGCTGCTCGACCTGGTCGACTACCCGCTGTACATGGTGGCCTTGAACGCCCTGCCGCCGGTCCCGGCGATCGCCGGGCCGGACTGGCGGGAACGGTGGCGGGAGCGGGTCGAGGGCCTGGAGCCGTGGCTGCTGCGGTGGCTCGAGGAGCAGGCCGACGGGCCCTACTGGCGTCAGGGGTCGCTGCGGCCGGGCTATGAGCGCATCGCCTGCCCGACCATGCTGGTGGCCGGGTGGGCCGACGGCTACCGCAACGCCACCTTCCGGGTGCTGGAGCGGCTGCGGGCGCCGGCCCGGCTGCTGTTCGGGCCCTGGAGCCACATGGCCACCGACACATCCCTCCCGGGGCCGCGGATCGACCTGGTCCCGGAGATGGTGCGGTGGTGGGACCGCTGGCTGCGCGGCGAGGGCAACGGCGTCGACCAGGCCCCGCCGGTGACCGTGTTCGTCCGCCACAGCAGCCGGCCCGCCCCCGACCTCGACGAGCAGCCCGGGACCTGGCGGGACGAGCCGGCCTGGCCCCCCGACCGGGCCACCACCCGCACCCTGCCCCTGTCCGGGGCCGCCCCGGCCGAGGGAGGAGGCGACCGGCTGGAGGTCCGGCCGGACGTCGGCAGCACCGCCTGGATCAGCTGCGCCGGGCACCTGCCCTTCGGGCAGCCGGACGACCAGCGGACCGACGACGCCTACTCCCTGACCTACGACTGGCAGCTGGACCAGGAGCTGGAGCTCCTCGGCCACCCGCGGCTGGTGGTCCGGGTGGGGGCGTCGGCGCCGGTGGCGTTCCTGTCGGCCAAGCTGTGCGACGTGTTCCCGGACGGGACCTCGACCCTGGTCGCCCGCGGGTTCCTCAACCTGACCCAGCGGCGGTCAAGGACGGAACCGGAGCCGATGCGGCCGGGGGTCACCGAGACGGTCGAGCTGGAGCTGGACGCGACCTCGTGGGTGTTCCCGGCCGGGCACCGGCTGCGGCTGTCGCTGGCCGGGTCGGACTGGCCGAACCTGGTCCCGCCGCCCGGGCCGTTGACCCTGACCGTGGAACGCGACGGGTCGGCGCTCACCCTCCCGATGCTGGAGGGCCCCAGCCCCAGCCCGCCCCCGTCGCTCCCCCCGCCGCGGCCTCCCGCGGAAACGGGCGCGGGCGACGACGACCCCCCGGTCGTGTGGCGCGTGGTCCGGGACGTGCTCGGGCACCGGACCGAGGCCGAGATCGACCACGGCGGCCGGACCGAGCTGCCGGACGGGGCGGTGCTCACCGAGCACTACCAGGGGACGGTCGGGGCGGCGCTGGACCGGCCGGGGCTGGCCTGGGCCGGCGGGTCGGCCACCTACCGCATCGAGTGGCCGGAGGCGACCGTCACCACCACCGCCCGGCTGGATCTGGAGATCGACGCCGACGCCTTCGAGGTGCAGCTCGACCTCGAGGCCCGCGAAGGCGACCAGGCTCGCTGGACCCGGTCCTGGCACCGCCGCATCCCCCGCCACCTGGCCTGACATCCCCGGCGGACCGGCCCGCCTCGACCGAAGCAAGGATTGACCCCCCGTTCAGCTTCTGTCCATGATCGCGTATGCGCCATCGTCGGTCCCGGTTCGTCCCGGCCCTGCTGCTGGCGGCAATTCCCGCCGTCGGCCTGGTGCCGGTCGCGGCCGAGGCCCAGGAGGTCGGGGAGCGGCTGGTCGTCGGCCGGCTGCAGCTGGACCCGTGTGAGGACGTGGACGGCGCCTGGTGCGGGACGCTCCGGGTGCCGTCCGACCGCCAGGACCCGGCCGCCGGGACCATCCCGGTCAACTTCGAGTGGTACCCGGCCGAGCAGGGCGCGGTCGGCACGATCGTGGCCATGGAGGGCGGCCCCGGCTACCCGAGCACCGGCAGCCGCGATTACTACCTCGAGCTGTTCGCCGGACTCCGGCGCTCGCGCAACCTGCTGCTGGTCGACAACCGCGGGACCGGCACCTCGGGGCTGATCAACTGCCGCCCGCTGCAGCGCTGGCACCTGGCCCTGGGCGAGGAGGAGTACGACCGGCGGGTCGCCGCCTGCGGCGAGCAGCTCAACACCGCCCGGTCGCTCCCCGGCGCGCTGCTCGTCCACGGCAGCGACCTGTACGGCACCGCCAACGCCGCCCGTGACCTGGCCGACGTGCTCACGGCCCTGGAGACCGGGCCGGTCGACCTGTACGGCGACTCCTACGGCAGCTACCTCGGCCAGACCTTCGCCGCCCGCTACCCGCGGCTGCTGCGGTCGCTGACCCTGGACGCCACCTGGCCGGTGCTGGGGACCGACCCGTTCTACCGCTCGACCATCGAGACGGCCCGGATCGCCTTCGACCTGGCCTGCCGGCGCAGCGTGGCCTGCGCCCTGGCCGCTCCCGGGTCGTCGATGGCCCGCATCGGCGCCCTGGCCGAGCGCCTCCGCCGGGCCCCGGTGGTCGGCCAGACCCGCGAGCCGGGCAGCGCCCCCTCCACCTGGCGGGTCGACGTCGGGGTCCTGATCGCCCTGGTCAACAACGCCGGCTCGGACGCCGGGGTCTACCGCGAGCTGGACGCCGCCGCCCGGGCGGTGCTCGAGCGCCGCGACGGGGTGCCGCTGCTGCGGCTGGCCGCCAAGTCGCTCTACACCGACGACGGCGGGCCGGTGCAGGAGTGGTCGGCCGGCCAGTACAGCAGCGTCTACTGCACCGACTACCCGCAGGCGTTCGACATGCGGGCGCCGGTGGCGGTCCGGCAGGCCCAGTACCAGGCGGCCGTGGACGCCCTGCCCGACGACACCTTCGCGCCGTTCACGGTCGAGGAGTGGACGACCTCGCCCGTGGCCGAGTTCGACGACTGCCTGCACTGGCCGGCCCCGGTCCGCAGCGACCCGCCCATCAGCCAGCGCCGTCCGCTGGTCCCGCCGACCCTGCCCGTGCTGGTGCTGTCGGGCGGGCTCGACACCCTGACCCCCTGGACCGACGGGGCCGTCGCGGCCGAGCACCTGGGCCCGTCGGCCCGCTGGGTCAAGGTCGAGAACACCATCCACGTGACCGCCCTGGCCGACCCCTACGGCTGCGCCAGCGGGCTGGTCCGCGAGTTCGTCCGCCACCCGGAGCGGCTGCACACCATGGACGTGTCCTGCGCCAGCCGCATCCCCGAGGTCCGGGTCGTCGGCGACTTCCCCCGCCGGCTGTCCGGGGCCGCCCCGGCCACGCCCCGCACCGGCAACCAGGCCGGGACGGCCGGGCTCAAGCTGGCCACCGTCGGGGCGGCCGCCGTCGGCGACGCCATCGCCCAGTGGTGGTACCTGCCCGGGTCGCGCGGCCACGGCCTGCGCGGCGGCTGGTTCGCCCTCGAAGGCGACGTGAGCGTCGAGTTCGAGCTCCACAAGCTCCGGTTCGTGGCCGACACCGTGGTCGACGGCACCGCCACCTGGAACACCGGCACCGGCCGGGTCACCGCCCAAGTCCGGGTCAAGGGCCCCGACGGGGCCAGCGCCACCCTCCGCATGCGCTGGAACGACCTGGCCGGCCACGCCCGGGCCACCGTGTCGGGACGAACCGGGTCGGGCGCCCGGCTCGCCGCCGCTCTGCCCGCCCCCTGAGCGCGTGGTGGCCAACGGCACCGGGCCCGGGGTGATCACCCCCGACGGCTGCGCGGTCGAGCTCTACCGGCTGCTGCCTCCCATGGGCGAACCCGAGATCGTGCATGCCGCCATCCCCGCCGGCGCCGCTGTCCTGGAGCTCGGGGCCGGGGCCGGGCGGGTGACCCATCCGCTGGTCACGCTCGGCCACCCGGTGGTGGCGGTGGACGAGTCGGCGGCGATGCTGGCCTGCGTCCGCGGGGCCGAGACCGTCCAGGCCAAGATCCAGCACCTGCGCCTGGACCGGCGGTTCGACGTCGTGCTCCTGGCCTCGTTCCTGGTCAACGTGCCCGACCCGGCGCTCCGGGGGCGGTTCCTGGAGACCTGCCGGGCCCATGTCCGCGAGCAGGGCTGCGTGCTCGTCCAGCGGCATCCGCCGGCCTGGTTCGACGAGGCGGTCGAGGGCGAGCGGACCTCCGGCGGGATCACCTTCCGGCTGCGCGACCTCGACCGGCCGGCACCGGGGCTGCTCGCGGCCACGGCCGAGTACCAGGTGGGCGGGCGGGTCTGGACCCAGACCTTCACCGCCGAGCGGCTCGACGACCAGGCGCTGAAGGCCGCCCTGGCCGAGGCCGGGCTGGCCACCGACGCCTACCTGACCGGGGACGGCTCCTGGGTCAGGGCGGGGCCGGCGTCGCGGGGCAGCGCGCTCGGCCGCTCGCCCAGGTAGGCACGGGCGATCATCGTCACCACGTGGTAGACGGCGTCCTCGGCCGGGGCCAGAGGGCCGGGCTGGAAGTGGGGGGAGGCCATCCCCCGCTGCACCGACTCGCACGCCGACCAGTCCTGACGGTTGGTCGTGTCCCAGAAGTCGACCGCGTACCGCGGGTCGAACCCGGGCCGCTCGATCGCCTCGGGCGGGAAGTACCAGGTGCAGACGACGTGGCTGCGGTCGGCGGCCAGCGGCTCCACCAGGTGGGTCATGAGGTAGTCGGGGTGCAGGCTGAGGAGGAGATTCGGGAACAGCCCGAGATAGGCGACGGTCCGCAGCCGCTCTGTGTCCAGCCCCGGGATGGGCACGCCGTCGCTGTGGCCGTCCAGGGACATGGTCGCCGCATGGTCCTTGAGGTCCATGGTCCCGCCGACCCAGGCGCCGTCCAGTTCGAAGTTGTCACCACTGGCCGGCGGGCTGACCTGGCACAGCTCAGGGTGGATGAGCGGGCAGTGGTAGCACTCGTGGTAGTTCTCGAGGATGACCTTCCAGTTGCAGTCGAGGTCGTACTCGTGGCTCACCAGCGGGACGAGCCGCTCCGGCTGGTAGGGCGCGACCAGGTCGTCGAGGGCCCCGACGTGCTCGGTGAACGGCGGGGCATCGCCGGAGCCGTTCACGAACAGGAACCCATGCCAGCTCACCAGCGGCAGCTCGACCAGCCCGTGCTCGGCCGGGCGGAAGTCAATGTGATCGCGGAACCCGGGGGCGGCCCGCAGGGCGCCGTCCAGGTCGTAGGTCCAGGCGTGGTACGGGCAGAGCACGGTCCGCCGGGTCGTCTGCTCGCCGACGCCGAGGAGCTCGTGGCCGCGGTGCCGGCAGGTGTTGGCGAACGCCCGCACCTTGCCGTCGGTCCCCCGGGCCAGCAGCACCCCGGCCTGCCCGACCTTGACCGCCCCTTGGGCCCCCGTCCCCTCCAGGTCAGCCTCGCGCCCCACGCAGGTCCACGACCCGGCGAAGAACCGCTCCTGCTCGAAGGCGAACACCTGGGGTGAGACGTAGGCGTCCCGCGGGAGCATCCGGCTCTGACCGAACGGCCGCAGCGACGGCTCGAGGTCGACCGGGTCGAAGGGCGGAGCGGTGGCGTCCAGCATGGTCGGACCTCCAACCTACTTCAACTGACTCTTCAGTCAGTATAAACGGGCGGTGCACCCCGCGACCAGCCGTTGGTCGATACACTGCGGCGGTGGCGCGGATCAAGGCGGACGTCCGCCGCGAGGAGATCCTCAGGGCGACCTGCCGTGAGGTGATCGCCCGCGGGTTCGCCAGCACCCGGGTGGGCGACGTGGCCGCCGCCCTCGGGGTGTCGACCGGGCTCGTCTTCTACCACTTCACCAACAAGGAGACGCTGCTCGGGGAGGCGTTCCGGTACGCCGCCTCCGAGGACCTGGAGCGACTGTCGGCCACGGCCGCCGGCGACGGCAGCGCCGCCCAGCGGCTGGACCGGATCCTGCGCCTCTACTCCCCCGCCGAGTCGTCCGAGGCCTGGCTGCTCTGGATCGACGCCTGGGGGCAGGCCCTGCGCAGCCCCGAGCTGGCCGAGGTGTCGCGCCAGCTCGACCTGCGCTGGAAGCAGACCCTGGCCTCGGTGATCCGCGAGGGGGTGGCCGCCGGCGAGTTCGCCTGCGACGACCCGGACGCCGCCGCCTGGCGGCTGACCGCCCTGCTCGACGGGCTCGGGGTCCAGGCCGCGGTCCACCGCAGCCTCCCGGCCGCCCGCCTGGTCGACTGGGTCCGGGCCGCCGCCGCGGCCGAGCTGGCCGTCGACCCGGCCACCCTGGCCGGCGACCCCGCCAACGACCGGGCCGTCGAGCGCGCCTGAGGGCAGCGGCCGCGCCCGGTCGGGAGGCCGGTCCTGTGGACGAAGCGCTCCGGATGTCGCGGCGGTGGCCGAAGATGGCCCCGTTCACGACCCGACCGGCAGGAGGCTCCCATGGCCGTCAGGCTCCAGGTGGTGTTCGACGCCGCCGACCCTCCGAGGCTCGCCGCCTTCTGGGGTGCGGCGATCGGCTATGTCGAGGAGGACCCACCGGACGGGTACGAGAGCTGGGAGGCGTGGGCGGTGGCGAACGACCTGCCCCGTGAGGACTGGGACAACTACGCCTCCCGGGTCGACCCCGACGGCGTCGGCCCGCGGCTGTTCTTCCAGCGCGTCCCCGAGCCGAAGACGGCCAAGAACCGGGTCCACCTGGACCTGGACGTCGGCGGCGGCCGGGGCACCCCGCCCGAGGAGCACCGCCGACGTCCAGGTCCAGGTGGACCCGGTTCTTGGCCGTCTTCGGCTCG
>DATABK010000422.1:0-5040 GCA_036259695.1 Actinomycetes bacterium
CTGAGGGGCCGGCCACCTGGCCGGCCCCTCGCCGCTGGTCGTGCCCTGGGGGCTACGGGTTGGCCACGTTGACCAGCCCGGCCCCGTAGGCCTCGGAGTCGGGGATCCGCGGCCCCTCGAGGTGGCAGTAGCCGATGTCGCAGGGCAGCCCGGACAGGTCACCGGGCGAGGTGTCGGTCGCCGACAGGGCCCGGGTGAAGTTGCGCGGGTCGTCGTTGGCCATCCGCTTGAGCCGCGAGATCAGCGCCCCCGGCCGCTTGCGCAGCGACGGGTGGGCGCTGGCGACCAGGGCCAGCGACCCGGCCACCTGCGGCGCCGCCATCGAGGTCCCCTGGATGGTCGAGTAGCACTCGCCCTGGGGGAACCCGGAGCCGGTCGTGAAGGTGAAGCAGGGGATCTGCACCGCCCAGTTCGAGGTGGTGCTGAACACCTGCCAGGCGTTGGTCAGGTCGTCGAGGGTGTAGGGGAACCCGGGGGTTCCGCCGCGATCCCAGGCGGGCAGGTTGAACTTGCGGGCCCCGCCCGGGCCGGCGATGTCGATCCGCGGGCCGTAGTTGGAGTAGTAGCTGAGCTGGTTGCGCCTGCCCTGGCCGGCCGCGTGGTGGCGGTCGCTCAGGGGCTTGCAGGTGGCGTTGTTGTTCGGCGGGACGGGCGGGTCGGCGTCGGGGTCGCCCGGGTCGCCGATGGTGCCCGGCGGGCAGCTGGGCGAGGACGGGACGTTGACCCGGTTGGTCGCGGACACGTCGACCACCCCGGGGGCCCCGCCGGGCAGCTGGACCTGGCCGAACGGGTCGGGCCAGTCCTCGGCCGGGTCGCCGGGGGTGGAGAGCTGGCCGTGGCTCAGGACCCGGCCGCCGGCGCCGACCCGGACGTGGTCGTTGCCGGCCGAGGCGACGATGATCGTGCCCTTGCTGCGGGCGTAGGCCACGGCGTCGATGTAGGCCTGGTAGATGAGCTGGCCCTCGGGGGTGGAGACGTCGGTGAAGCCTCCGAAGGAGATGTTGACGATGTCGATCCCCAGGTCGGCGGCGGTCAGGAACGCGGCCAGGAGCGTCTCGTCGTAGGCCGAGCCGCACCACTCGGAGATCTTGAGGGCGACCAGGTTGACCTTGGGAGCGATCCCGTTGATGCCGGTGCCGTCGAGGGCGGCGGCGATGCGGCCGCCGATCCAGGACCCGTGGCCGTTCCAGTCGGTGTCCACCGGGCCGCCGAACTCGGCCGCCAGGTCCTCGTCGGAGATGCCGAAGACGGACTCGCAGATGGGCGGGTCCTCCATGCCAGTGAAGTCGACCACCCGCTTGACCCTGGGGCCGAGTTCGCTGTGGGTGTAGTCCAGGCCGGTGTCGGCCACGGCCACGGTCACCTTGGAGCTGCCGGCCGTGGTCTTCCAGCCCTGGGGCAGGCCGATGCGGCGGTAGTCCCACAGCAGGCCCTTGTAGTCCCAGGCCGGGTCGGGGTTGATGCCGGCGGCGGTGGTGGCGGCCGGCGCCTTGGCCTTGAGCTGGGTGGCGCCCCGCAGGCCGGGCGAGGAGAGGTTGGGCGTGCCCACCTCGGCGCTCAGCTTCCGCACCTGGCTACGGGCCACGCCGAGGGTCCGCCGGTCGGCGGCCAGGCTGGTCCGGGCGGTCGCGGGCGCGCTCACGACCATCGTGTTGACCTGCTTGAGGTCGCGCAGGACCCGCGCGCCCTCCTTCACCGCCTTGGCCCGCAGGCCGCTGTAGTCGGCCGACGACCTGGCCCTGACGAGGTAGCGCCCTGACGCCTTGTCAGGCGCGGCCGAGGCCAGCTGGGGCAGCAGCGCCCCCAGCATGGCCAGGATGGTCGCGACGACCAGCCCCCGGAACATGGTTCGAACCCTCATTGGCTCTCCTCTCCCGCCGACGCAAGTCGCCAATGTGCGGACAAGCATCCACGAGATGGGGCATTACGCCAAATCCGGAAGGCAACGTATCCCGGGGTACGCAGCCTCCGCCGGCGGCCAGGCCGAGCCAGCCCGGTGTCGAACAGCTAGGACGACACCGGCGCAAGCCACGGGGCGTCGGCCAGGCCCTCGTCCAGCGGCCCGCCGGGGCGGCAGTCGCCCGACCGGTAGCCGTCCGGCATCAGCGGGTAGATGTTGCGCCAGTAGGCGGCGGCCAGCTCGGCGGCGTCGCCCGGCCGGGCGCCGAGCAGGCGGGCGGTGTGGGCGTCGCGCTGGACGGCCGCGCACTCGGCCGCCGCCTCGTCCAGGCGGCCCGACAGGTGCATGGCCTCGTGGGTGAGGACGTGCACGGCCACCACCTGGTCGCGGGTGGGCCGGCGCTTGTCGGAGCGCGCGTAGGCGGCCAGGTGCCGGCACTGGTCGCGCTTGATCAGGGTCCACGGCTCCGGGGACCCGTCGGCCCGCCAGCGCACGTAGCCGAGCTCCGGGCCGGCGTCGACGAAGGCCCCGCCGAAGCTCTGGCAGCGGACCGCCACCCTGGCCCCGGCCAGCACCGAGGCGGCCCCGCCGAGGCGCCGCTCCTGGGAGGCCCGGAGGATCCCCGGGACCGCCGCCCCGGCCGCCATGGCCAGCAGCAGGGCGACCGTCACCCAGGGGAACCGGCGCGGCCGGCCCAGCCCGTCGGTGCGGCGCAGGCCCCAGCCGGTCGCGGTCACGGCCGCCCCGGCCAGCAGGGCGACCGCCAACCAGGTCAGCACCGCAGCTCCCTCCGTTGCCGCTGAACGGCTCCTTCAGGGAGCTATCGGCAGGTCCACCGCCGCCGTGAGCCCGGCCTCCCGGACCGTCCAGGTCACCTACTGGGCTGCTCAGGGCGTGACCCGGGCGCGCCGATCACCCATGTATGCGTGTTCGGGGGGGATCGGGGGCTGCGGCCGGTCCGGTGCCGCCGCCGGCCGGGCTGCGGCCGATGCATCCGACGGTGGCCCGGGAGCTGCCGGCCGACCAGGAGGGCTGGGCGTTCGAGCCCAAGTGGGACGGGTACCGGGCGCTCGCCCACGTCGTCGCCGGCGGGCTCGCCCTGCGCAGCCGCAACGGGGTCGACATGGCCGGCTGGTTCCCGGAGCTGGCCGCCCTCGCCACCGCCCTCGGCGACCACGCCGGCGTGCTCGACGGGGAGGTCGTGGCCATCGACGACGACGGCCGGCCCAGCTTCGGCGCCCTCCAGCAGCGCATGGCCGGCCGCGGCGGCCGCCGCCGGGGCCCGGCCGTCACCTACCTGGTCTTCGACGTGCTGTGGCTGGACGGCCGGCTGCTCACCAGGCTGCCGTACGTGGAGCGGCGGCGGCTGCTGGAGGGCCTGGAGGTGGCCGGGCCGGCCTGGCAGACGGTGGCCTCGTTTCCCGGGGCCGGCACCGCCCTGCTGGCCGCGACCCGGGAGCAGGGCCTGGAGGGGGTGGTGGCCAAGAAGCTCCAGAGCGTCTACCTGCCGGGCCGGCGGACCAGGAACTGGCTCAAGACCAAGCACTACCAGCGCGAGACGTTCCTGGTGGGTGGCTTCGTCCCCGACGGCGGCCAGGTGAAGTCCCTGCTCGTCGGCCTCCCCGACCCGGGCCGGCCGGGCGGGCTGGTGTTCTGTGGCCGGGTCGACCACGGCCTGGTGCCGACGGCCCGGCGGCGGGTCCGGGAGCTGCTGGGGCCGCTGGTCACCGGCCAGAGCCCGTTCGCCGAGCCCCCGGCGGCCCTGCTCGGGGGCCGCTGGTCCCGGCCAGGGCCCGACGAGCCGGCCCCGGTGTTCGTCCGTCCCGAGCTGGCCGTCGAGGTCAGCTTCCTGGGCTGGGAGTCGGGCCGGCTGCGCCACCCTGCCTACGGCGGCCTCTCCCGGATACTGTAGGGTCCCCGGACCCTCAGGGAGGTCGCAGATGACAGACGAGCTGGCCGCGACGGCGACGGCGCTGGTCGCCCCCGGCAAGGGCATCCTGGCCGCCGACGAGTCCAGCGGCACCATCAAGAAGCGCTTCGACTCCATCGAGGTCGAGTCCACCGAGGACAACCGCCGCGCCTACCGCGAGCTGCTGTTCACCACCGAGGGGGCGGCCGAGTTCATCAGCGGCGTCATCCTCTACGACGAGACCCTGCGCCAGCAGGCGGCCGGCGGCGCCCCGCTGGCCGAGGTCCTGTCCGGCCAGGGGATCATTCCCGGCATCAAGGTCGACAAGGGCGCCAAGGCGCTGGCCGGCTTCCCGGGCGAGAAGGTCACCGAGGGCCTCGACGGCCTCGGCGGCCGGCTGAACGAGTACCGGGACCTGGGGGCCAGGTTCACCAAGTGGCGGGCGGTCATCACCATCGGCGAGGGCATCCCGACCGACGGCTGCAGCCGGGCCAACGCCGAGGCCCTCGGCCGCTTCGCGGCCAGCTCCCACGAGGCCGGGCTGGTCCCGATCGTCGAGCCCGAGGTGCTGATGGACGGCGACCACCCCATCGAGCGCTGCGACGAGGTCACCCGCGACACCCTGGCCCAGGTGTTCGCCGCCCTGTACCGCCACCGGGTGCGGCTGGACGGCATGCTGCTCAAGCCGAACATGGTCGTCTCCGGCAGCGACTGCCCCACCCAGGCCGGGGTCGAGCAGGTCGCCGAGGCCACCCTGGCCTGCCTGCGCGACCACGTGCCGGCCTCGGTGCCCGGGATCGTGTTCCTGTCCGGGGGCCAGAGCGACCAGGCGGCCACCGCCCACCTGAACGCCATGAACCGCATCGGGGGCGCCCCCTGGCAGCTGAGCTTCTCCTACGGCCGGGCCCTCCAGGCCCCGGCCCTCAAGGCCTGGAAGGGCGAGCCGGCCAACGGCCCGGCGGCCCAGCGGGCCTTCTACCACCGGGCCCGGCTGAACGGGGCGGCCCGGTCGGGCAGCTGGACCGAGGCCATGGAGACCGCCGACGCCTAGCCAGGGGAGCCTCCGGATGGGCGCCCCCGGCCCGCGCGACACCGTCGCCGACGCCCTGGCCCGGCGGGTCCCGGCCCGCCGCCGGGGCGAGGGCGCCTTCAACCTGGCCGGCGGTCTGCGGGAGCTGGGGGCGGTCGATCGGGCCGTCTACGAGGCTGTCGCCCGCACCCCCACCGGCAC
>DATABK010000423.1:0-4587 GCA_036259695.1 Actinomycetes bacterium
CCCCCCCCCCCCCCCGGCCGCGGCCGCCTGCGCCTGCTCGAGCCGGACGAGACGGCCAAGATCGTGCCGCCGCTGTACGACCGCTACCGCCGCGGCCAGCCGGGCGAGCTGTCCCGGCCCCAGGTGTGGTGGGACGTCTACGCCCGCGACCCCGAGTGGACCCGGCAGGGGGCGAGCCGCCACTACGACGTGGTCTACGAGTCCGAGCCCGGCCGGGTCGACGGCTGGGTCGGCTACCGGGTGGAGAACCGCTGGCCAGGAGGCCTGGCCGCCAACATCATCAAGGTCCGGATGCTGGTCGGGCTCACCCCGGAGGCCGAGGCCGCCCTCTGGCGCTACCTGTTCGACATGGACCTGGCCGGCACCATCAAGCTGTTCGACCGGCCGGTCGACGACCCGGTCCGCTGGCGGCTGGCCGACCCCCGGCGGCTGCGGGTCACCGAGGTCGGCGACCAGCTGTGGGTGCGGCTGCTCGACCTCAGGGGGGCCCTGGAGGCCCGGCGCTACGCCGTCGAGGGCGAGCTGGTCCTCGAGGTCACCGACGGGCTGCGCCCCCGCAACCAGGGTCGCTTCCGGCTCCAGGGTGGCCCCGACGGCGCCGCCTGCGAGCCCACCCAGGCCGACCCCGACCTCGGCCTCGACATCGCCGACCTCGGCGCCGCCTACCTCGGCGGCGCCAGCCTGGTCTCCCTGGCCAGGGCCGAGCGGGTCACCGAGCTCACCCCCGGCGCCCTGCTCCGGGCCGACCGCATGTTCGCGGCCTCGCCGCCGCCCGTCTGCACCACCCACTTCTAGGCCCGTCGTTGCAATGTGTTGCAACTGCATTGCTAGACTCGGAGCATGGGAAGCAGTGGCGACAGCACCGGCGACGCGGTCGCGCTCCTGCGTGGGCAGGGCATGCGGATGACCCCGCAGCGGCTGGCCATCGTGGACGAGATCATGTCGACCTCGGGGTACGTCATCCCGACCACGGTGATCGAACGGGTCCAGGCCCGGGTGCCCGGGGTCAGCCCCTCGACCGTCTACCGGACCCTGGAGCGGCTGGAGCAGGTCGGGGTCCTGACCCACGTCCACCTCGAGTCGGGGGTCGGCTACCACCGGCTCGAGGAGGTCCAGCACGCCCACCTGACCTGCTCGCGGTGCGGGGCCACCCTGGAGCTGCCGCGCAGCTCGCTGCGGAGCCTGGAGCGGCTGATCGAGCGCGACCACGGGTTCCGGCCCGACTTCACCCACCACGCCATCGCCGGGTCCTGCGCCGCCTGCCACGAGGCGGCCGAGCGGCCGGGCTGACCGGGACCGCCCTCAGCAGCGCACCCGGCAGGGGGGGACCTCGGCGCCGGCCGCCTTCCGGGCCGCCCGCACCGCCCTGACCGGCGACAGGTTGCCGCCGTCGCGCCAGGAGTCCAGGTAGCGCTGGGGCGGGACCATGCCCCGGCGCACCCACCAGATGCCCGGCCGCGTCGGCCAGGAGATGCCGAAGTGCAGGTGGACCGGGGTGATGCTGGCCGACCCGGAGTTGCCGATCCGGCCCAGGAGCTGGCCGGCCCTGACCCTGGTCCCGGGGCCGATCCCGGGGGCGACGGCCTCCAGGTGGGAGCCGTAGTAGCGGACGCCGTCCACGCCGACCAGCGACACCGAGCGGCCGCCCCGGTCGGCCCCCCGGTCGCTGGCCTGCCGCCAGGTGTCGGTCCGGGTGACCTCGTCGACCCGGCCGGCCACCGGGGCGACGAAGGCGCAGCCCCGCCCCGTGAACATGTCGGCCGCCGGGTAGCCGGAGTGCTGGCCGTAGGTCGCCCGGCAGCCGGCCACCGGGTAGCGGTACCGGACCGGCGCGGGCGCCGCGGTGGTGGCCGGGAGCGCGGTGGTGGCCGGGGCCGAGGTCGTGGCCGGGGGAGCGGTTGTCGCCGGGGCGGTGGTCGCCGGGGGAGCGGTGGTCCCCCCGGCCGCGGGCGGGTCGCCCGGTCCCGAGCAGGCGCCGGCCCCGAGGGCGGCCACCAGGGCCAGGACCAGTGGGGCGGCCGCCCGGCGGCGGTTCATGGGCGGCTCGCCCTGGAGGCCCTGGACCGCTTCGGGACCAGGGTGACCCCGGCCGGCCCGACCGCGGCCAGCTCGGCCCGGAGCCGCTCCAGCTCGGCCGCGGTCAGCCGGTAGGTGACCCTGGGCAGGCCGTCGAAGGCGTCGGCCGTCTGCACCACCGGGTCCGGGTCCCCTTGCACCCACACCCTGGTCTCGTTGGAGACCGGCCCGAGCCGGCGGAGCAGCTCGAGCTGGCCGGGGTCGGCCGGGTCGAGCTGGGCCACCCCTCGGGCGAGGCCGCCCCCGAGGCGGCGGGAGCTCCGGTCACGGCGGACGGTGGCGGCCAGCCGCGCCCCCGCCTCACGGACGCTGGCCGGCAGCGCCTCGGGGTCGACCGACTCCCCGGGCGCGACCCCGACGACCGACGAGGACAGCGCCGGCCCGTGCAGGTCGAGCACGCGCCCGAACAGGGCCATCGCCTCCTCCATGCCAAGGCCTCTGGCCGGCGAGTAGGGGGACCGGACGCTCCCGGCGGGCCCTGACTCCTCCGGCTCCGTGTCCTCGAGGGCCAGCCCGACGGCCAGCAGCGTGGTCAGGGGCACGGCCGCGATCAGGCCGACCGACCCGCACAGGGTCCGCACGATCTCGACGGCCACATCCTCGGCCGTCGCCACCGTGCTCAGGGCCCCGCCGCCGCTGACGAACAGCACCAGCAGGGGCAGCGACGCCCCGGCGTAGGCCAGGAACAACGTGTTCACGGTGGCCGAGATGTGGTCCCGGCCGACGGTCAGGGCGCCCCTGGTCAGCTCGCCGAACCCGGCCGCCGGGTTGGCCCGGCGCAGCTCGAAGACCAGTGACGCCTGGGAGACGGTGACGTCGTCGAGCACGCCGAGGCCGCCGATGATGATCCCGGCCAGCAGCAGCCCGCGCAGCGAGATCCCGCCGACCTGGAAGCTGGCGTTCTGGGCCTCCTCGCTGGCCAGGCCGGTCAGCGCCGTCAGGTCGACGAAGCCGGCGGTCAGGGCGGCGGTCAGGCCGAGGGTGAGCGCGGTGCCGACGACCGCCGCGGTCGTCTTGCGCCCGAACCCGTGGGACAGGTACAGCGAGACCAGCATGATGGCCATGGCCCCGACCAGGGCGACAGGCACCGGGCTGCGCCCGCGGAGGATGGCCGGGACCACGAACCCCACGATCACCGCGAAGGAGCAGGCCAGGCCGATCAGCGACCGGACCCCCTGCCAGCGGCCGAAGGCGATCACGGCCAGCATGAACAGCGCCACCAGGGCCAGCATGGGCCGGCCCCGCTCCAGGTCGCGCAGGTTGTAGAAGGGCGGCTGGCCCTCCTGCTCCAGGATCGACAGCCGGACCCGCTGGCCGGCCCGGAAGGTGTCGCCGGTCGGGTCGGTGGTGTCGAACTCGACCTCCTCGCCCCCGTCCGGCCGCGCCCGGACCTTGATGCAGGTGGACCCGGGCAGGCCCGGCTCCGCGTCCTGGCAGGGTACGGTCCGCACGCTCGTCAGGGTGGCCGGGACCAGCCGGGTCGGGTCGGCCTGGCCGGCGGCGGCCGGGTCGGCCAGCCGGCCCGACGGCCGCAGCACCACCCCGCCGGCCAGCACCGCCAGCACCAGCCCGGCCACGACGACCAGCAGCAGCCGGTGACGGTTCCCGTGCTCGTTCACACCCGGGACGCTATGCCCGGCCGGGGTGGTCCCGCCAACCGTCCGTTGCGCTTGTCCCAGGTCCGCCTTACAGTTGCAAACTGCCCATAGATGCAACCCGGTCGCAACTGTGCCGGCCGGAAGGGAGGGCACGTGCACATTCCCGACGGCTTCATCAACGCCCCGACCTCGCTGGCCGCCGGGGTGGTGGCCGCCGGTGGGGTCGGCGCCGGCCTGCGCCGGGCCGCCCAGACCCTCCAGGAGCGCCAGGCGCCCCTGGCCGGCCTGGTCGCCGCCTACATCTTCGCCGTGCAGATGCTCAACTTCCCGGTGGCCGCCGGGACCAGCGGCCACCTGCTCGGCGGCGTCCTGGCCGCCGTGCTGGTCGGGCCCTGGGCCGGCTGCGTCTGCGTGGCCGTCGTCCTGGTCGTCCAGAGCCTGCTGTTCGCCGACGGCGGGCTGACCGCCCTCGGGCTCAACATCACCAACATGGCCGTGGTCGGCGTCTTCGGCGGCTGGGCGATCTTCAGCCTGCTGCGCCGGGCCCTGCCCGCGACCAGGACCTCGGTGGTGGCCGCCTCCGGGATCGCCGCCGGCGTCTCGGTGGTCCTGGCCGCCTCGGCCTTCGTGCTCGAGTACGCCGTCGGCGGGACCGGCGGGGCCCCGGTCGGCACGGTGCTGGCGGCCATGGTCGGGGTCCACACCCTGATCGGCATCGGCGAGGGCATCATCACCGCCCTCACTGTCGGCGTGGTCCTCGGCGTCCGGCCCGACCTGGTCTACGGCGCCGCCGACCTCCAGGCGCCCCTCGTCCTCGGGCCCAAGCCCGAGCCGGCCGCCGGGGAGGTGAGCTGACCATGCGCTCCAAGAACCTGCGGCTGTTCCTGATCGGCGGGCTGCTGGTGGCCGTCGG
>DATABK010000424.1:0-2378 GCA_036259695.1 Actinomycetes bacterium
GCCCCGCTGCGGGCCCAGGCCGGGCCACGCCGGGTGCCGTTCGCCGCCTGCTCAGGAGCCCCGCTGCGGGTCCAGACCCGGCCACGCCGGGTGCCGCTCGCCGCGGTCGCGGCCCGCATGCCGGCCAACCCCGCCTAGGCCGGGTTGGTCGGGTCGGGGCCCGGCCCGGGCAGGGTCAGCGTGGTCGGCGGCAGCGACGGACCGGGCTGGGTGGGCGCCGGCTGGGTCGGCGGCGGGTTCTGCGGTCCCGGCTGGGTCGGCTGGGGGACGGTGGTCGGGGGGGCCGTGGTGGTGGGGTTCAGCACCACCCCGCCGAGCTCGGCCGGAGGCACGAACGGCTTGTTGGGCCGGTCGCGGGTGGCCAGGTCCATGTAGTCGTGCCAGATCTGGGCCGGCAGCGACCCGCCCGACACGCCGGCCAGGCCGCGCACGCCGACCAGCTTCTTCTTCGGGTTGTCGAAGCCCAGCCACACCGAGGTGACCAGGTCGGAGGTGTAACCGACGAACCGGGCGTCGGTGTAGTCGCTGGTCGTGCCCGTCTTGCCGGCGACCTCGCGGCCGTACAGCCGGGCCGCGTTGCCGGTGCCGTTCTCGACCGCGCTCCGCAGGACCAGGTTCATGGTGTCGGCGTGCTGCTGGGCGATCACCTGCCTGCCCTGCGGGTTGCCGGGGTGCTCCTCGAGCACCCGGCCCTTGGCGTCGCGCACCCTCTCGACCAGGTGCGGGGTGTGGTGGATGCCCCGGCTGGCCCAGGTCCCGAAGGCCGAGGCGAGCTGGAGGGTGGTCACGTCCCCGGAGCCGAGCGACAGGGCCAGCACCGGCTTGAGCACGGGCGCGGCCTCCAGCGGCCGCGGGTCCCTGTCGGCCTCGGGCTGGCCGCCGAGCTCGGCCGCCAGGCCGTGCGCCTTGGCGAACTTGGCCACCCGGTCCGGCTTCACCAGCTGCATGAGCTGGACGTAGATGGTGTTGACGGACAGCCGGGTGGCGTCCCCGACCGTCATCTGGCCGTAGTTGGTGTCGCCGTAGTTCTTGAAGTCCTCGCCGTTGACGATCAGCTCCGCCGGGCCGGGGTACGGCGAGTTGATCGAGTAGCCGTCGTTCAGGAACTGGGCGAGCACGAACGGCTTCATGGTCGAGCCGGCCTGGCGGATGGAGTTGGTGGCGTAGTTGAACTGGCGGGTCTTGAACTGCCGGCCGCCGTACATGGCCCGCACGGCCCCGTTGCGGGGGTCGATCGAGACCAGGGCCGCCTTGGGGTCGTTCTTCGGGTCGTCCAGGATCCGCCGCATCGTCTGGTCGGCCAGCTCCTGCATCTTCATGTCCAGGGTGGTCCGGACCCGCAGGCCGCCCAGGTTGACCGCCTCGGCGCCGTAGCGGGCGACCAGGTACTGGCGGACCTTCTCCAGGAAGAAGGGCGCCTTGGAGTTGGCGATCCCCTGCGGCTTGGCCTTCCAGGAGACCCCCAGCTTCGAGGCGATGGCCGCGCGACCCCCCTTGGCCGACAGCCAGCCCCGGTCGATCATCGCCTGGAGGATGTAGTCGCGCCGCGCCTTGGCCGAGGCCGCGTGCTCCTGCTTGCCGTAGAACTCGGGGCTGCGGATCACGCCGGCCAGCAGGGCCGACTGGGCCGGCTTGAGATCCTCGGCCTTCTTCTTGAAATAGGTCCGGGCGGCGGCGTCGATCCCGTAGGCCCCACGGCCGAAGTAGACCGTGTTCATGTAGAACTCGAGAATCTGGTCCTTGGAGTGCCTGCGCTCCAACTTGACCGCGAGCACGGCCTCCTTGAGCTTGCGGAACAGGGTACGGTCGCGGCCCACCCCCGGGAAGGCGTTCTTCACGTACTGCTGGGTGATGGTCGAGCCGCCCTCGGAGATCCGCCGGCGCAGCAGGTTGGCCGCGGACGCCCGGGCCAGCCCTCGCCAGGAGATGGCCCCGTGGTCGTAGAAGTCGCGATCCTCGGCGGCCAGCACCGCCCGTTGGGCGTGCTCGGGGATCGTGTCGAGCTTGACGACCCGGCGGTTCTCCTGGGCCGAGAGGGTGCCGATCTCGTGCCCGCCGGTCTCGTCCAGGAACACGATCGTCTGGGCGGTCGGCACCTCGGCCGGCAGGGGCACGCGGGCGAAGGCGTAGATCAGCCCGATGACCGTGCCCAGGGCGACGGCCACGGCCGGCACGGCCAGCCACAGCGTCCAGCGCAGGACCCGGCGGAGGCGGGAGCGGCTGGGGGGCGCCTGCTTGCGCTCCTTGCCCTGCGGTCTGCCCTGGTGTTGGTGCCTGGCTGCCCGGGTAGGGGTGATCGGGGGTGCTGCCATAGCGCGAAGATGGTACTGCACCTGGCACCAGACGGTTATTCCTGACCACGTTGCCCGCCGCGGTCC
>DATABK010000425.1:0-8677 GCA_036259695.1 Actinomycetes bacterium
CCGATCCCGGGGCCCCCGAATCGGGAGGGTAGCCCGGCCGCGGAACGGGTGCGGCGGCTTGTCCACACCCCTCCTGCACCTCCTCCCACGCCCCCCCGGCCGCCACACTGCCGGCCCCACCGGGCCGACCCGGCCGAGCCCCTCAGGCCCGCTCCAGGATGACCACGGGGATGTCGCGTTCGGTCTTGCGCTGGTACTCCTCGTAGGCGGGCCAGATCGAGGTCATCAGCTCCCACAGGCGGGGCTTCTCCTCGGGGGTGGCGGTGCGGGCCGTGGCCCTGAAGCGCTCGGGGCCGACCTGGACCTCGACCTCGGGGTGGTCGGTCAGGTTCAGGTACCAGGCGGGGTGGCGGGCCGAGCCGCCGACGGAGCCGACCACGACGAAGCGGTCGCCGTCGCGGCCGTAGATGAGGGCGGTCCGCCGCAGCCGGCCGGAGCGGCGGCCGCGGGTGGTGAGCAGGAGGGTGAACACGCCGGGACGCCATTCGTGGCCGTTGGCCCCATCGCTGTCGACGTAGCGGCGGATGTGCCGGCCCACCCAGCCGGTCGGGCTGTCGGTGACCGGCTCCTCGGGAGACATCAGGCGGCCGGCTCCTCGGGGCCGTCCTGGCCGAGGCGGCCGCCCGGGGCGACGCTGGCGCCGCGCGGGACGCGGGCCTCCTCACCGACCAGGGCCGGTTCGCCGTCGTCGTCGGACCGGCCCACCCGGGCGTCGGGACCCACCCGGACCCCGCGGTCGAGCACGGCCCGCTCGACCCGGGCGCCGGCCGCGACCACACAGTCGTCCAGCAGCACGGCGTCGCGGACGACCGCCCCCGGCTCGACCACCACCCCGGGCCCGAGCACCGACCGGGTCACCTCGCCACAGATCACCGACCCCGGCGACAGCAGCGCCCCGTCGACCCGGGCCGAGCTCTCGACCCGGGCCGGCAGCCGGTGCGGCGCCCGGCCCAGGATCGGCCAGTCCGGGTCGTCCAGGTCCAGCGGCCGCTCCGGGTCGAGCAGGTCCATGTGGGCCTGCCAGTAGGCGGGGACGGTGCCGACGTCGCGCCAGTAGCCGGCCATCCGGTGCTCGACCGCCTCCTCCGACTCCACCAGCCGGGGGAGCAGGCCGTGGCCGAAGTCCTTGAGCTCTCCCTCGCCGGCCAGCTCCTCGAGGGTGTCGAGCAGGCGCCGGGTCGCGAAGGCGAACACCTCGGTGGCGACCCGGGTGGTGGGCGGCTCCTCGGGCTTGTAGTGGAAGCCGCTGAGGCGGCCGTCGTCGGCCACCTCGACCACCCCCTGCCGGGACGCCTCCGATTCCGGGACCTCGGAGGTGACCACCGTCACCCCGGCGGCCCGCTCCCGGTGGCGGGCCAGCACCTCGCCGTAGTCGAGCCGGTAGACGTGGTCGGCGCTCAGGACCAGCACGATCTCGGGGTCGCGCTCGGCGATCAGCTGGCGGTTGCGCCAGATGGCGTCGGCGTTGCCCTCGTGGAAGCCGTCCTCCTCCCCGGCCCCGAGCTGGGGCGGGAGCAGGCGCAGGCCCCCGTAGGTCCGGTCCAGGTCCCAGGGGCGGCCGTTGGCCAGCTCGTCGTTGAGCGACTGGAGCCGGTACTGCTGCAGCACCCAGACGTCCTCGATCCCCGAGTGGACGCAGTTGGACAGGGGGAAGTCGATCAGCCGGTACACGCCGGCATAGGGGAGGGCGGGCTTGGCCCGCCGCTCGGTGAGCAGGGCCAGCCGGCTCCCCTCACCGCCGGCCATGACCAGCGCCAGCACCTTGGGCTTGGGCATCGCCTTCCAGGATAGGGCAGGCGGCGGCTAGTACCAGCCGTGGGAGAGCCAGAAGGCCCTGGCGTTCTCGGCCGTCCCGTAGCGGTCGCGGACATAGCCGCGGAACGCCTGCAGCTGGAGGGCGCAGTCGGTGGTGTCGGCGTTGGCGCCCAGGTAGTGGCGACGCCCGTCGATCAGCAGCTGGCCGAGGCCGAAGGCGGTGGAGCGGGGGTTGTCGGCGGTCGGGTCGCCCCCCGACTCCTTCATGATGATGAAGTACTCGGCGTCCGAAGTGCCGGACAGGTCGCACTTGCCGCCGCCGCGGACCTGGCCGGCCTGGCGCTGCTGGCGCTGCTGGAGGGTGACCCGCAGCACCCCGGCCTCGCCCTCCAGCCGCCGGATCTTGTCGTCGAGGGCGTCCTTGGCCTGGACCCTGAGGTCGCGCAGCTCCTTGGCCTGGTCGATCCTGCGGCTGATCTGGGCCCCGGCCTTGCGGGCGTCGGCCTCGGCCTCGGACAGGGCCGACCGGGCCAGGGCGTAGTCCTGCTGGGCGACGATCAGGTCGGCCAGCGAGTTGTTGTTCTCGCGGGCCAGGTGGTCGAGGATCGCCACCTGCCCGAGGAGCTGGTCGGCCTGGCCGCTCTGGACCAGGGCGTTCAGCCCGGTCGGGTCGCCGGCGATGTAGACGCCGCGGGCCCGGTCGCCCATGATGCGGCGCAGCCGGTCGACCCGCTCGGTCGCGTCGTCCAGGGCGGCGGTCGCCCGGACCCCGCGGGCGTGGGCGTCACGGCGCTGCTGGTCGGCCTGGGCGAGCTCGTTCTCGGCCTGGTCGAGGGCCTCGTTGGCCCGGTCGAGGGCGGCGGTGAGCTTCTTGGCGTCGGCCTTGGCGTCGGCCAGGGTCGCCCTGACCTTCTTCAGCTGGGCGGGGACGTCGGTCCCCTCCTGCGCGCCGGCCAGCTGGGGGAGCAGCAACGAGGCCACGGCGGCCACGGCCGCGACCACGGCCAGCCACCGCAGCACCCGCGCGCGTCGGTAGGGCGCCACCATCGTCTGAGAGCCGCTCCCTAAGGGGGTTCGGGAACCGGTTCGCCCGCGGCTGGGGGACCGCGGACGGTCAGGTTCTTACCACATCACCCTCGGGAAGTGGAAATTCCACCCTTGCCGGCCGGGGCGTGGCATGCTGCCGCCATGGCCGACCAGCTGACCCGCCTCGTGGTGGACTCGCCCAGCCTCTTCTACCGGGCCTTCTTCGCCGTGCCCAGGTCGATCAAGGGCCCGGACGGGAACTCGGTCAACGCCGTCCGCGGCTATCTGGACATGGTCTCGCGGGTGCTGACCGAGCGGCGCCCCCAGGGGGTGGTGAACACCTTCGACGCCGACTGGCGGCCCCAGTGGCGGGTCGACCTGTACGCCGGCTACAAGGCCAAGCGGGCCGAGGACCCGCCGGAGCTGCCCGGCCAGGTCCCGGTGCTGCTGGAGGTGCTGGACGCGGCCGGCCTGCCGGTGGCCGAGGCCGCCGGCTACGAGGCCGACGACGTCATCGGCACGATCGCCGCCGCCGCCCGGCCCGAGGAGCGGGTGGCCGTCCTCACCGGCGACCGGGACCTGTTCCAGGTGGTCCGCGACCCGACGGTCTGGGTGCTGTACCCCCTCAAGGGAACCTCGTCGCTGGCCACCATGGACGCGGCCGGGGTGGCGGCCAAGACCAGGGTCCCGCCCGAGCGCTACGCCGACCTGGCCATCCTCCGCGGCGACCCCTCCGATGGCCTGCCCGGGGTCCCCGGGATCGGCGAGAAGACCGCCGCCACCCTGGTCACCGACCACCCCGACCTGGACGCCCTGCTGGCCGCGGCCGCCGAGGGCCGCCTGGCCCCCCGGCTGAACGCCGCCCTCACCGCCAGCGCCGACTACATCAAGGCCATGCGCAAGGTCGTCGCCGTGGCCACCGACGTCAACTACCGGATCAGCGACCCCCACCCGCCCGACCGCGAGCGCCTGGCCGCCCTGGGCACCGCCCACGCCATCGAGGGACCGGTTGAGCGGATGCTGGCCGCCATGGAGCAGGCCGGCCTGGCCGACCCGGCCTGACCCGGCCCCGGCCGCCTACAGCCGCTGCAGCCCGTCCAGGACCTGCTCCAGGAGGGCGACGTTGGGGCCGCCGGCGTGGCTGGGGGCCCGGTGGATGGTGACCATGCCGTAGCTGGCCAGGTCGCCGACCAGCACCCGGGTCACCCCCAGGGGCAGGTCGACCCGGGCGGCCAGCTCGGCCACGGACAGGGTCTCCCGGCAGGCCTGGGCGATCGACCGGTGCTCCAGGCTGAGCCAGTCGGGCGGGTCGGCGGCGGCCGTGGCCGCGCCGATGAGGTCCTCGATGGCCAGGTCGGGACCGGTGGGCTCGGTCCGCCCCTCGGTCATGGCGTAGGGCCGCAGGAACGGGCCCGGGTCGGCCTCGTAGCGGCCGGTCATCGATCGGTCCCCCCTGGTCGAGCCCGCCGGCTATCCGGCCATGCCATTGTCTCGCCCCGCCCCCGGGGAACGGACGGCGAACGCCCGCGGCACCGGCGTGCCCCGCTGGGGCTCTCCTGGTCCCGCCGGGCCCGGCTGGAACGCCGGCTGCTGCCCGTCCCCGGCCGGGCCGGCCTGCTCGAGCTCGGTCTCCGGCCCCCCGAGCAGGGCCGAGGGGAGCAGCACCAGCGCCGCCACCCCGCCGAACCAGGAGCGGCGCAGCCGCACCTTGACGCCGTGGCGGGCGGCCAGGCGGCCGACCACGTAGAAGCCGAGCCGCTGGGCGCTGGCCAGGTCGATCGTGGCCGGCTTGGCCAGCTGCTCGTTGGCCAGCTCCAGCTCCTCGTCGGACATGCCGATGCCCTGGTCCTCGATCTCCAGCAGGTAGCCGTGCCCGGCCGGCTCGCCCGACACCTGCACCCTGGTCCCGGGCGGGGAGAACGTGGCCGCGTTCTCGATCAGCTCGGCCAGCAGGTGGACCACGTCGGAGACGGCGTGGCCGACGACCCGCACGTCGGCCATGGGCATGACCCCGACCCGGTTGTAGTCCTCGATCTCGGCCGAGGCGGCCCGGATCACCCGGGGCAGGGGGACCGGCTCGCTCCAGCGCCGGACCGGCTCGGCGCCCGACAGCACCAGGAGGTTCTCGGCGTTGCGGCGCATCCGGGTCGCCAGGTGGTCGAGGCGGAACAGGCTGCGCAGCTGCTCGGGGTCGGCCTCGGTCCGCTCCAGCTCGTCCAGCAGCTCCAGCTGCCGGTGGACCAGGGCCTGGAGGCGGCGGCCGAGGCTGAGGAACATGTCGGCCACGCTGCGGCGCAGGGCCGCCTGCTCGGCCGCGACCCGCACCGCGGTCGAGTGCACGGCATCGAAGGCCCGGGCCACCTGGCCGATCTCGTCGCGGTCGCGGATGCCGATGGGCCGGGTCTCGGCCGTCAGGTCGACCGGCTCGGCCCGCTGGAGCCGCTCGACCACGCCGGGCAGCTGGCTGTGGGCGACCTCCTCGGCCGAGGACCGCAGCAGGCCGAGCGGGCGCAGCAGGGACCGGACCACCACCAGGGACAGGCCGATGGCCAGAGCCAGGACGAACAGGACGGCGGCGGCGTCCAGGCCGGCCCGGGTGCGGGCGGCCGTCTCGTCGGCCCGGCTGGCGTCGACCGCGGCCGCCCCCAGCTGCTCCTCGACCTGGTGCAGCAGGTTGATCTCGGCCGTGTTGACCGTCCACCACTCGGCCGGGTCGAGCTCCAGCCTGTCCGCACCCTCGCTGGCGATGGCCTCGGCCTGGAGCTCCCGGGCCCGCTGGACCTCGGGGCCGACCAGGGTGTCGACGAAGGCGGCCCGCTGGGCGTCGTCGGCGGCGGCCCGGAACTCCGACAGCAGCACCGCCCGGGTCGAGATGGTGGAGGTGAAGCGCCGGAACTCGCCCGGGGCGAAGCGACCCCGGTCCAGCACCTGGGAGACCTGCTCGCGCTCGAGGGCGGCCAGCTCCTTGATCCGGGAGACGGCCACGAACGCCCCCACCCGCTGGGCCAGCTGGGGGTCGGCGATGCCGGTGATCAGGCCCCGGTTGGTGTTGAGCAGGTCGGCGATGGTGGTGTTGTAGGCGTCGAGGGCGGCCTCGGGGGCGATCGACCCCCGGTTCACGTCCTGGCGCAGGTCGTTCAGGCCGCCCAGCCGGTTGCTGGCCGAGGCGAGCTCGTCGGCGGCGGCCGGGGCCAGGGCGTCGACGTCCAGCCCGGCGGCGCTGTCGCGGTAGGCGGCCAGGGCGCGGTTGGTCGCGGCCCGCTGCTCGCGCAGCCCCTCGGCGCGCCGGCCGGCGAGCAGGCCGCCCAGGGACAGCCCGCGCTCGTGCTGCAGCTCGTGGGCCAGGGCGGTGCCGCGCAGGGCGAACTCGGTCAGGCCGCGCACCTGGGCGGCCTGGCGGCTGGTCGAGACGCTCGACCCGATGCGGAGCCCGGCCAGCAGCAGGAGGGCCGCGACGGGCAGCAGGAGGATCAGCGCGATCTTGGCACGGAGGGACAGGTTGCCGAGCACCGACCCAGCTTTCATGGGACGACGGGTCGATCGGCACGGAGCAGGTGGGGACCGTAGTACGCTTCGTGCCTTCGGCAGCGAAACTGTCACAACCGAGGTGGATGGTGCAAGGGCGGGCAAGTGGCCGGGGACGGCGACGCGGCACCGTTGGGGCGCTGGCGCTGCTGGTCGTGGCCGTCCTGGCCGCCGGCTGCACCGGCGACGACCCGGCCACCCCGAGCGGCGGCGCCCCTGCCGTGGCCGAGGGCCTGACCGACCTCGGGCGGCGCCTGCCCGAGCGGATCCGCTCGGCCCGGGAGATCCGGGTCGGCTCGGACATCTCCTACGCGCCGGTCGAGTTCTACGACGCCTTCGCCCCCGACGTGCTCGACCGGCCCGTCGGCGAGCCCGAGCCCCAGGTCCGCGGCATCGACCCCGACCTGGCCACCGAGCTCGGCCGCACGCTGGGGGTGCGCTTCACCTTCGTCAACACCGCCTTCGACGAGCTGATCCCCTCGCTCCAGGACCGCAAGTTCGACGTGATCATCTCCTCGATGACCGCCACCCCCGAGCGGGCCAGGGAGATCAGCTTCCTCGAGTACTTCCAGGCCGGCAGCTCGATCCTGGTCCGCAAGGGCAACCCCGGGGGGGTCGGCTCCATGGAGGACCTGTGCGGCGCCACCGTGACCCTCCAGGCCGGCACCATCCACGAGGAGCTGGTCGAGGACCAGCAGGCCAAGTGCGGCGGCAACCGCATCCGGGCCCGCCCCCTGGAGAGCGGCACCCAGGTCGTGCTCGAGGTCAAGTACAAGCGGGCCGACGCCGCCCTGGCCGACTTCCCGGTCGCCGCCTACAACGCCAAGGTCTCCGGCCAGGGCCGCGACTTCGAGGTGGTCGGCGAGCAGATCGACCCCGGCCCCTACGGCATCGGCGTCCGCAAGGACGACGGCGACCTCCAGACGGTCCTCCAGGAGGCCCTGCGGGCGATCATCGAGGACGGCAGCTACGACCGCGTCCTCACCAAGTGGAACGTGACCGACGGCGCCCTCAAGAGCGCCAAGCTGACCGGCGCCTAGGGCCGGAGCCACGCCGGGGCGCGAACCCGTCCGGGATCCCGGGTCGCATAGGATGCCGCCCATGACCGTCTCCGACCGCCTGGCCCGGTTCAACCGGCGGGTGCCCAACCGGGTCATCGGCAGGATCGCCGGCCGCCGGCTGTCCCCGGTGGCCTACATGCTCCACCGAGGCCGGAAGTCGGGGCGCCAGTACCGGACCCCGGTGATGCCGCTGCCCCTGCCCGACGGATTCCTGGTCTCGCTGCCCTACGGCCCCGAGCGCGACTGGGTCCGCAACGTCGTGGCCGCCGGCCGCTGCACCCTCCTGCGGGGCGGGCGCCGGTTCGAGCTGGCCGACCCGCGCCTGCTGGACGCGGCCGGCGCGGCCCCGCTGCTGCCGGCCCCCCTGCGCCCGGCCCTGCGGGTGGTGCCGGGCATCCGCTTTCTGCGGCTGTCCCGGGCGCTGTGACACCGGCGCGGTAGGGTTGCCCCACCCGAGAGAGAGGAGTGGGACCATGCTCGCCGACTCCGAGGCCTTCAGCGGCTTCGCCGTGCCCGACCTGGCCGAGGCCAGGCGGTTCTACGCCGACACCCTCGGGCTGCGGGTGTCCGCGCCCGACGACGGCGGCCTGCTCACCCTGCACCTGGGCGGGGGCCGCGACCTGGTCGTCTACGAGAAGCCGGACCACACCCCGGCGACCTACACGATCCTCAACTTCCCGGTCGCCGACGTCGAGGGGACGGTCGACGCCCTCACCGAGCGGGGCGTGCGCTTCGAGCAGTACGACGGCATCGACCAGGACGACAAGGGGATCAACCGCGGCCAGGGCCCGCTGATCGCCTGGTTCCGCGACCCGGCCGGGAACATCCTGTCCGTCATCGAGCAGGACTGACCGTGCCCGGCCCCGGCCGCGTCGCCGGCGGTGCCCGCCATGTGCTGCGACCCGCCGGCCGCGGACCGGCTGCCGCCGCCGGTGGCGGCCATGCTGGCCCGGTACCGGGCCCTGGCGGCCGAGCGCCCCCTGGACTGGGGCGGCGAGTCCGAGGCCTACGCCCTCGGCCAGCCGTACGGCCGCTGGCTCGGCAACCGCCTGCTGTCCGAGGTGTTCAGCACCCAGCCCGGCGACTGGCCGCAGACCGTGCGGGCCTGCCTGACCGACCCGCTGCCGGCCGGCCTGGTGGTGGCGGCCCTGGAGGCCACCGGGACCCGCCTGCGGGCCGGCCCTTCCCCGTATCTGCTGGAGGGCGGCGCCGTCGAGGTCGCCGTCCTGCTCGACAACCACCAACAGCAGGCGGCCGAGGTCGAGGTCGGCGGCGTCCCGGTGCGGGTCGCGGCGGGCGGGGTCGAGCTG
>DATABK010000426.1:0-2618 GCA_036259695.1 Actinomycetes bacterium
TGGTCAGGCGGGCCACGTCGGCGCCGTGCTCGTCGATGATCTCCGACGGCTCGACCAGGTTGCCGCGCGACTTGGACATGGCCGCCCCGTGCATCACCACCATGCCCTGGTTCAGCAGCGACGTGAACGGCTCGGTGAAGCTGACCATGCCCAGGTCGTACAGCACCTTGGTGAAGAACCGGGCGTACAGCAGGTGCAGGATGGCGTGCTCGATCCCCCCGGTGTACTGATGCACCGGCATCCAGGCGGCCACCCGGTCGGGGTCGAACGGCCGGTCGGGGTCCAGCCCGGTGTAGCGAAGGAAATACCACGACGAGTCGACAAAGGTGTCCATCGTGTCGGTCTCGCGGCGGGCCGGGCCGCCGCAGCGCGGGCAGTCGACGTTCACCCAGGCCTCGGAGGTGGCCAGCGGCGACAGGCCCTTGGGCCGGAAGTCGGTGACGTCCTCGGGCAGCAGCACCGGCAGCTGGTCGTCCGGCACCGGCACCTCACCGCAGGCCGGGCAGTGCACGATCGGGATCGGGCAGCCCCAGTAGCGCTGGCGGGACAGCAGCCAGTCGCGCAGGCGGAAGTTGACCGCCGGGCCGCCAAGGCCGCGCGCCTCCAGGTCGGCGGTGATCCGCGGGATGCCCTCCTCGGTGGCGGGCAGGCCGTCGTAGCCGTCGGAGTTGACCAGCACGCCCTCGTGGCTCATGGCCTCGGTCAGGGTCGAGCCGTCCAGCGGCTCCTCGCCCTCTGGCTGGACCACCACCCGCACCGGCAGGTCGTACTTGCGGGCGAATTCCAGGTCGCGCTGGTCATGGGCGGGCACGGCCATGATCGCCCCGGTGCCGTACTCCATCAGCACGTAGTCGGCGGCCCAGATCGGGATGAGCTCGCCGTTGACCGGGTTGACGGCGTGGGCGCCCAGGAACACGCCCTCCTTGTCGCGCTCGGTGGACAGCCGCTCGATCTCGGTCTCGCGGCCGACCCGCTCCAGGAAGGCGCGGAACTCGGGCTCACGATCGGTGCCGGCGACCAGCCGCTCGGCCAGCGGATGCTCGGGAGCCAGCACGAAGAAGGTGGCCCCGAACAGGGTGTCCGGCCGGGTCGTGAACACCCGCACCGTCTCGCCGGTCTCGGCCACCTGGAAGTCGACGTCGGCCCCGGTCGAGCGCCCGATCCAGTTGCGCTGCATGGTCAGGACCTTGTCGGTCCAGTGCAGGTTCTCCATGTCGTCCAGCAGCCGCTGGGCGTAGTCGGTGATCTTGAAGAACCACTGGGTCAGCTCGCGCTTCTCGACCAGGGCGTCGCAGCGCTCACAGTGGCCGTTGATGACCTGCTCGTTGGCCAGGACCGTCTGGTCGTTGGGGCACCAGTTGACCGGCGACGCCTTGCGGTAGGCCAGGCCCCGCTCGAAGAAGCGCAGGAACAACCACTGGGTCCAGCGGTAGTAGTCCGGGTCGCAGGTGGCCAGCGCCCGCGACCAGTCGAACGAGATCCCCAGCCGGTGGAAGGTGGCCCGCTGGGCGTCGATGTTCTGGTAGGTCCAGGGCTTGGGGTGGACGCCGCGGCGGATGGCCGCGTTCTCGGCCGGCAGGCCGAAGGCGTCCCAGCCGATCGGGTGGAGCACGTTGTAGCCCTGCATCCGCTTCAGGCGGGCGATCACGTCGCCGCCCGAGAACGCCTCCAGGTGGCCCATGTGCAGGTCACCGGAGGGGTACGGGAACATGTCCAGGGCGTAGAAGCGCTCCCGGCCTGCGTCGCCCTCGTCGGTCCGGTAGAGCGCCAGCTCCTCCCAGGCCGCAACCCACTTGGGCTCCACCTGCTGGGGTTCGTAGCGCTCGGCGTCCACAGGAAATCTCCTCAGAAAACTGTAGGGGCATGCTGAACGGGGCCTTCCGGCCACCTACGACAAGCATAACAGCAGGCCACCACCCGTATTCCAGCCACGTTGGTGACCCGTTGGGGCAGCCGGGCAGTTTGTCCACTGGACAGCCGGACCCGTCGAGTGCAAAAGTCCCGCCCATACTGTCGAAGTGGAACGAGCCGGACGTAGCACGCTCGGTGGCAGCGGCCACGTCCTCCGCCGACATGCCACCAGAGGGGAGGCAGAGTGGTAACCGCTCGCAAGCAGGTCGGTGCCTCGAACACCTATGGCGCCCTACGAAACTGGCAACCGCCCCGGTCGTCCTATGACCAGGTCCGTCAGACTGGTCAGCAGCAGTCGACGCCCGGCGACCTGGAGGTCCTGCTCCGCACCACGGAGGTGGCGCGGCGGCTCCAGGTGAGCGCCCGCACGGTCCTGGCCTGGGCCCAGGCGGGCAAGCTGCCGAGCATCCTGACACCGGGTGGCCACCGCCGCTATCCAGCACAGGGCGTGGAGCAGGTGCTTCAGACCATGACCGCCGCCGGCGAGCCTCGCACCACTCAAGGGCCCAGCCGCTGACCGAAACAAACAACAGCGGGCCGGTCCTGTTGGGACCCACCCGCCAACTGCATGGTTCTCCTCACGTCAGACCTCCTCCACTTGCTCTTCTTGGGTGGGGCGAGGTCTCAAGAGAACCACACCCCGCCGCCCTGTTGTCCGACAAGGAGACAGCATATCGGTGGGCGTACCCCGGCGCATTCCCCATATG
>DATABK010000427.1:0-1618 GCA_036259695.1 Actinomycetes bacterium
GTTGGAGGGGGGAGGGGCCGGGGGGCCCCTCCCCCGGAGCGGGTTGCCAGGAGGTGAAGGCGGGGGTGCACACCGGCTCCTGGGCCCGCTCGTTCTCATTCCTGGATGCAGGATCTTGGCCAGGCAGCCCCGTGTCGTCACGACCAGCACCCGTTGTCGATCCCGGCCAGCCGGCATCCCGCCCTACCTGCCAGCGGGGAGCGCATCCGGCGGCCCGCCGGGACGACAGCCGGACCGGTCGGTGCGATCCTCGGCATCGGGCAGGTGAGATGCATGGATGAGACCGGAGCCAGCACGACGCCGGATGCGCCGGACGGTGCCGGGCGGAAGCCTGACGCTTCCGGCGCTGCCCGCGTCGTCCTGGCGGCGGTGGCCGGCGTCTGCGCCGGGGCGCTGACCGCCCTGCCGGGCAGCTGGCAGATCGCCACCCTGGTCGGCTGGGACGTGGCCGCCGGGGTCTACGTGGCCTGGACCTGGAAGACGATCTGGCGCCGGGACCCGGCCGCGACGGCGCGGCTGGCGCTGCGGGAGGACCCGGGACGCACCACCGCCGACGCCCTGCTGTTGGTCGCCAGCGTGGCCAGCGTCCTGGCGGTCGGGCTGGCCATCACCGCCGGACGTGCCGGCGGCCCGGGCGTCCGCGACCTGCACGCCGCGCTGGCGGTGGCCAGCGTGGCCCTGTCCTGGACGGTCGTGCAGACCGTGTTCACCTCGCACTACGCGCGGCTCTACTACAGCCACCCGGCCGGGGGGATCGACTTCAACCAGGACGCACCGCCGCGCTATGCCGACTTCGCCTACCTGGCCTTCACCGTCGGGATGACCTTCCAGGTGTCCGACACCTCACTCCAGACCTCGGCGTTGCGGGCGACGGCGCTGCGCCAGGCGCTGCTGTCGTACCTGCTGGGCGCGGTCATCCTGGCCACCACCATCAACCTGGTGGCCGGGCTGCTGGGATAGCCGGCGTCGCCGGTAGCGGGCAGCCCAGGATTCCAGCCAACCGGCAGGGGAGATGGCCGCTGGCTGTGAAGACGCCGGCCAGTCGTGGCGCGACCCTTGAGGCCAGCACAAGGAGGGGTGCCATGACACAGACAGCAACCAACGCGGCTCCGGCCGCCACGACGGTCCAGCCCCAGACCCACCGGCGGCAGACCGGGCCCGGCTGGCTACGGATCTTCGCCACCGGCCTGGGCCTGTGGGTAGCCACGGTGGCAGTCACCTTCGCCACCCGCAACGCCAACCTGGTCCCGACCATCATCCTGCTCGGCAGCTTCCTGGTCCCGGTGGCCTTCGTCACCTACGCCTTCGGCCACGCCGACGAGGTCGTCACCGCCCAGCGCATCTTCACCGCCTTCGTCTACGGCGGGGTGCTGGGCGTGCTCGGCGCCTCGGTCCTGGAGGCCGCCTTCCTGCGGCAGCCGTCCGGGCCGGCCTTTGTCGGGGTCGGGCTGATCGAGGAGGCGGTCAAGCTGGCCGCCCTGTGGCTGCTGGCCCGTCGGCTGCCCCGCTACACCATGCGCGACGGGATCGTGCTCGGGGCGGCCGTCGGGTTCGGATTCGCCGCCTTCGAGAGCGCCGGCTATGCCTTCAACGCCCTGTTCACCGCCGGCGGTCCGTC
>DATABK010000428.1:0-6453 GCA_036259695.1 Actinomycetes bacterium
ACCCTGGCCCACCAGCGCCAGCGGGGCGACGGCAGCGACCCGGTCGGCGTCAGCAGCAGCACGAAGCTGGCACAGGACAGCGCGATGAAGAAGGTCGAGTACAGGAACGGGATCAGCAGGCGGGCCCCTGGGAGCGACCCCGGCCGGGTCAGCACCCCGTACAGGACGTACGGCTCGATGAACACGTTCGCGGCCACGGCGCAGCCGACGCCCAGCAGCAGCCAGCCCACCGGGTGGCGGGGCCGCCGGCCGGCCAGCAGGGCGCCGACGGCGGCCGAGCTCACCACGGCAAGGGCCACCGGGCCGACCGTCAGGGGCGCCGGCGCGGCCTCTGACGAGCCCTCGAACGAGACCTGCGACAGGAGCCAGACCGACGGCGCCGGGCTGAGCACCGTCGCCCCGGCGACCGACCAGGCCAGGATGCCGGCCAGCGGGGCGGCCAGGTGCGGTCGGCGGGGCGCGCGGCGATGCCCATGGCCGGAGCCTGGCAGGGGCGCGTTACGGCGGGGACGCCACCGAGGTCAGCGGGGGCGGGTGGGGATGGCGACGCCCATGCGGATCAGGAGCCGCTGGACGCGGCGGTCGATGGCGTCGCGGATGCAGCGGACGGCGTTGGCGTCCTTGCCGCTGGGGTCGTCGATGCACCAGTCCTCGGTGCGGCGGCCCTGGCCGAGGTTGTCCCGGTCGTAGCCCATGACCACGACCAGCTCGGCCTGGTCGAGCAGCGCCGCCGACGGCGGCACCGAGGCGAGCCGGCCCAGGTCGACGCCCAGCTGGGCCAGGGAGGCGGCGACCGCCGGGTCGGGGTCGACGCTGACCGGGCTGGCCGAGACGGCCTCCACGCGGCCCTTGGCCCGGTGGGCGAGCAGGGCCGCGGCCACGCGGCTGCGGCCGTCGTCGTCGACCCCGAGGAAGACCACCACCCGGGCCGGGTGAACGCCCGGCCGCCCGTTCCCGCCGCCCGGGACGGCGACCAGCCGTGGGGGCGTTCCCGCTCGATCCCTGGCCGCCGCGGCCCCCGACCCAGTCCCGCTCATTCCCACCACCGCCCAGCGACGTAGGCACGTACCTAGAAGACGCCACAGCCGGGTTCCAGGTTCCATGCCTTTCCACGCAGATGCTGTCATTTCGGTGACACCGGACCCGTCGCAAGGTTGTCGGCTGTCGGGGACGACTGCTGTAGTAGCCGGATGCGACGGTTCGGGGTCACCGAGCGCCGGGCCCGCCTCGGGGTCCGCCACCACCTGGCCGCCGGCGCCAGGGCCGGGGTGGTCGAGGCCGCCCGCGACCTGGTCGGCCTGCATGGCACCGACCCGGCGACCGTCTACCTGGCCGCCCGGGCCCGGATGCGCGACCCCCAGGTCGCGGCCGTCGAGCAGGCCCTGTACGAGGACCGGGCGCTGGTCCGGATCCTGGGGATGCGCCGGACCATGTTCGTCGAGCCGGTCGAGCTGATGGGAGTGGTGCAGGCCGCCTGCACCGACGCCATCGCCGTCCAGCAGCGGCGCCTGCTGGTCGACATGGTCGGCCAGGCCGGCCTCGCCGACGACCCCCTCGGCTGGATCGAGGACGTGGAGAAGGTCGCGGTCAAGGCACTCGAGGCCCGGGGCGGCGGGGCGACCGCGGCCGAGCTGGCCAAGGATGACCCCCGCCTCGCTCAGCAGATCGTGCTCGCCGAGGGCAAGAAGTACGAGGGCCGCCAGAGCGTTGTCTCCCGGATCCTGCTCCTGCTGGCCGCCGAGGGCCGGATCGTCCGCGGCCGCCCCCGCGGCTCCTGGGTCAGCGGCCAGTACCGCTGGTCGCTGGTCGAGGCCTGGCTGCCCGAGGGCGTGCCCGCCTGGTCGCTCGAGGAGGCCCAGGCCGAGCTGGTCCGCCGATGGCTGCGGGGGTTCGGGCCGGCCACCATCGCCGACGTGAAGTGGTGGACCGGCCTGCCCATGGGCCAGGTCCGCCGAGCCGTGGCCGACTCCGGGGCGGTCGAGGTCGACCTGGACGGCACCCCTGGGCTGGCCCTGCCCGACGACCTCGACCCGGCGCCGCCGCCCGAGCCCTGGGCGGCCCTGCTGCCCGCCCTCGACCCGACCACCATGGGCTGGGCCGGCCGCGACTTCTACCTCGGCCCCCACCGCCCGGCGCTGTTCGACCGCAACGGCAACGCCGGCCCGACCATCTGGTGGGACGGCCACATCGTCGGCGGCTGGGCCCAACGCCCCTCCGGCGAGCTCGTCCTCCGCCTCCTCGAGGACGTGGGCGCCGACGCCACCGCCGCCATCGAGACCGAAGCGGCCCGCCTGACCGACTGGCTCGGCCCCATCCGGGTCACCCCCCGCTTCCGCACCCCCCTGGAACGCGAGCTGGCCGCCTAGCCGCCCTCGCCCCCGCTCCGCTCCCCCTCGGCGGACTTGACCTCCCGTTCCCGCTCCCGGGCCCTGTCCCCCTGGGCGACCTCCTGCTCCTCCTCGTCCTCGACCCCACCCACCGGCCGCTGCTCCTGCTCCCCTCCGGCGTGCGGTTCCTGCTCGCTCATCTCCGCCTCCCCGGCCTTCCTGTGGACAACGCCCAGCACCGTACCCGGTTCACCAGAGCACCTCGACCCGGGTCGCGGAGCACGCCGCCGCCGACCAGCCAGTCGGGCGCGTCACTCCGACGGCATCAGGATCCACAGGAGGGGGTAGACGATGATCTGGCTGCCCGGGATGACGATCAGGGTGACGATGAACAGGATCCTCATCATCGTCGGGCTCATGCCGAACCGGCGGGCCAGCCCGGCGCAGACCCCGCCCAGGATCCTGCCCTGGCGCGGCCGGACGAGCCCCTGACGACGAAACGCTTCCATCTCTGCGGTCCTCCGTGACCTCGATGTACGCATCCACCGTAGGACGGATGCCCCGCGAACGGCATCAGGTATCGGCCCGGGGATCCCCCACGGAGGGTGAGGGTCGCCTCAGGGACATCCCGGATGGGCGGACCGCTTGATATGCTCCGGCGGCGATGCCGCCCACCCCGACGCTGGCCGACCAGGTCAGCCGGCTCTACGACCTGGTCGCGGGATACCACGCCACCAACATGCTCGAGGTCGGGCGGGAGCTGGGCGTCTGGGAGGCGCTGACCCGGCATCCGGGCCTGGCCTCGGCCGAGCTCGCCGACCGGCTGGGCACGGACGCGTTCTACACCGACGTGCTGTGCCGAACCGCGTTCTCCTTCGGGCTGCTGGAGCGCGAGGGCGACGGCTGGCGCATGGCCGCCCACTTCGACCAGATCCTGGGGAACCCCGAGTCCAGCTTCTACCTGGCCTTCGCCCCCCGGGTCCACATGGTCCTCGGGGACGACTACCGGGACTACCCGAGCCACTTCCGGGCCGGGACAACCCGGCCCTACCAGGAGCACGGCGAGCGGTTCATGCGCGAGGTGGCCGAGGCCCTCAAGACGCTCCCGCGCATCTTCCTCGACCTGGTGCTGCCGCGCCTGCCCGGCCTCGAGGCCCGGCTGGCCGGTGGCGGCCGGGTCCTGGACGTCGGCTGCGGCGGCGGCTGGGCGGTCGTGCAGATGGCCGAGCGGTTCGGGAAGACCTCCTTTGTCGGGATCGACCTGGAGCCCTACTCGGTGGAACTGGCCCGGCGGCTGATCGACGAGCGCGGCCTGGGCGGCCGCTGCCAGGCCCGGCTGCAGAGCGTGGACGAGCTCGGCGAGGATGGGACCTACGACGTCGTCACCAGCTTCCTGGTCGTGCACGAGATCGCCCCGGCCCGCAAGCAGGAGCCGTTCGCCGCCGTCGCCCGGGCCCTGAGGCCCGGCGGCTACTTCCTGATCTTCGACGAGGCCTACCCCGAGACCGACGAGGCCCTGCAGCAGATGCCGACCCGCTTCGCCGCCCTGGCCCAGTGGTACGAGCTGACCTGGGGCAACGTGGTCGACACCCGGACGGCGCTGCTCGCCCGCTGCCAGGAGGCCGGGCTCGAGGTGGCCGAGGAGACGACCTTCTCCCGGTTCAGCATCCTGGTCGCGACGAAACCGTAGCCCGGCTCAGGGAGCCGAGGGTGTCTCCGGCTGGGCCTCCAGGACCCGCTTGGCGATCTCGGCCAGGGGCAGCTGGCGGTCCATGGCCGCCCGGCGCATTCGGGTGTAGGCCTGGTCCTCGGTGAGGCCGAACTGCTCCATGAGCCGGCCCTTGGCCTTCTCGATGACCTTGCGGGCGGCCAGCTTGGACTCGAGGTCCTCGACCGTGCCCTGGAGCTCGCGGCGGTCGGCGGCCCGGGCGAGGGCGACGCTCACCCCGGCCAGCAGCTGGGCCGGCTGGAAGGGCTTGACCAGGTAGCCGATGGTGCCGGCGTCGGCCGCCTCCTCGACCAGCTCCTTGTCGGAGAAGGCGGTGAGCACGAGCACGGCCGGGCCCTCGGCGGTGATCTGGCGGGCCGCGGTGAGCCCGTCGACCTTGGGCATCTTCACGTCCATGACGACCAGGTCCGGACCGAGCTCGCGGGCCAGGCGCATGGCCTGCTCGCCGTCACTGGCCTCGCCGACCACGGTGTGGCCACCCTCCTCGAGGGTCTCGACGATGTCCACCCGGATCAGGACCTCGTCCTCGGCGACGAGCACACGCGCCATCCTGCTCCTTCCACCAGCTGCGTCTGGTAGGCATCGTAGCCCGGAAGCGGGTTGGCGCGTCATGCGGTCCCCTCGTGGGCCTGCTCGATGGCCGCGACCTCGGCCCGGGGCGCGACCCGCCAGAAGGCGGCCTGCGACCGCTCCCAGCCGCCGAGGATCTCGGCGGCCACCGCCGAGCCGGTCAGCTCGTGGTGGGCCTCGATCAGCTCGCGAAGGAAGATGAGCTCGAACTCGTCCGGCCGTACCGGCCGCACCAGCTCGTCGTTGAGCTGGTCGAGGGCCTGGTCGTCGGGGTCGTAGAGGAACAGCTCGCCGCCGGTCATGCCGGCGCCCAGGTTGCGGCCGACCGGCCCGAGCACGATCACCGACCCGCCGGTCATGTACTCGCCGCCGTGGTCGCCGACCCCCTCGACCACCGCCGTGGCCCCCGAGTTGCGGACCGCGAACCGCTCCCCGGCCCGCCCGGCGCAGAACAGCTCGCCCCGGGTCGCGCCGTACAGGGCCGTGTTGCCGATCAGCACCGGGGCGCCGGCGTCGTCGGCCGGTGGGCGGACGACGATGCGGCCGCCGCCCATGCCCTTGCCGACGTAGTCGTTGCCCACGCCCGTCAGCCGGAGGTCGATCCCCGGCGCCAGGAAGGCGCCGAAGCTCTGCCCGGCCGTCCCCTCGAGCTCGATGCGGGCCCGGCCGGCCGGCGGCCGCGACCCGAACGCCTTGCCCACGGCCACCCCGAGGCGGGCCCCCACCGACCGGTCGGTGTTGGCGATCGGGTACTGGAGGTGGACCAGACCGCCGTCGACCAGCCCGGGCAGGGCCTCGTCGTGGATCCGGTCGCCGAGCTCGGAGCGGGGGCGCTGGATCGGGTCGGAGGCCACGAACCGGGTCGCCGCGGCGGGCCCCTCGCCCTCGGCCCCGGTGGCCAGCAGGGGCGACAGGTCGAGGCTGTCGGCCCGGTGGTCGCCGGTGCGGCGCTGGGCGAGCAGGTCGACCCGGCCCACAGCCTCCTCCAGGCTGCGCAGCCCGAGCGCGGCCAGCAGCGCCCTGGTCTCCTGGGCCACGTACTCGAGGTAGTGGACGACCATGTCCGGGGTCCCGGTGTACTTGGCCCTGAGATCGGGCCGCTGGGTGGCGATGCCGACCGGGCAGTTGTCCTGGTGGCAGGTCCGGACCATCAGGCAGCCCTCGGCCAGCAGGGCGGCCGTGCCGAAGCCGTACTCGTCCGCCCCCAGCAGGGCCGCCACCAGCACGTCGCGGCCGGTCTTGAAGCCGCCGTCGACCCGGACCTTGCAGCGCGAGCGGAGGCCGTTGGCCACCAGGGCCTGCTGGGTCTCGGCCAGGCCGAGCTCCCAGGGGGCGCCGCCGTGCTTGATCGAGGACAGCGGGCTGGCCCCGGTGCCGCCGTCGGCGCCGGAGATCATCACCACGTCGGCCAGGGACTTGACCACCCCGGCGGCGATCGTGCCCACCCCGGCCTCGGCGACCAGCTTGACCGACACCTCGGCGGCCGGGTTGGCCTGCTTCAGGTCGAACACCAGCTGGGCCAGGTCCTCGATGGAGTAGATGTCGTGGTGGGGCGGGGGCGAGATCAGGGCGACCCCGGGCTGGGTGTGGCGCAGGCGGGCGATCTCGGCCGAGACCTTGTGGCCGGGCAGCTGGCCGCCCTCACCCGGCTTGGAGCCCTGCGCGATCTTGATCTGGAGCTCGACGGCGTTGGCCAGGTACGCCGGGGTGACCCCGAAGCGGCCAGAGGCGACCTGCTTGATGGCCGAGCTCTTCTCGGTGCCGAAGCGGGCCGGGTCCTCGCCGCCCTCGCCGCAGTTGGAGCGGCCGCCGACCCGGTTGAGGGCG
>DATABK010000429.1:0-4425 GCA_036259695.1 Actinomycetes bacterium
CGAGCACCGGGCCGGCTCCCGATCCGGCCGGGGCCCCGGACGCCACCGCCGCCGCTCCGACCCTCCAGGCGGCGTCGGTCCAGACGACCAAGGCCGGCCTCCCCCGCAGGGTCCCACGGGCCAACCTCGCCCCCGGGATGGTCGCCGCACGTGCGGCGGCGACCGCGGCCAGGCCGGAGCCGGCCGGCAGCTCCCAGCCCCCCTCCTCCTCCGCGGCCAGGTCCCCGGAGGAGGTCCGGAGCATGCTGTCGAGCTACCGCTCGGGCCTCGAGCGCGGCCGGATGGCAGCAGGCGAAGATGCCGACAGGGGCGACAACGCCCACTCGTCCTTGAGGAGCGACCACGATGACGCAACTCAGTAGGGAAGCGCAGAACCTCAACTGGCTCGTCTCCAACTTCGCCAGGAGCGTTCCAGGGGTGGCGCACGCGATCGTGGTCTCGGCGGACGGGCTCCTGATGGCCGTCTCCGAGCGGCTGGACCGGGCCAGAGCCGACCAGCTCGCCGCCGTGGCCTCGGGGCTGGCCAGCCTGACCCAGGGCGCGGCCCGCTGTTTCGACGCGGGCACGGTGAACCAGACGATCGTGGAGATGGAGAAGGGCTTCCTGTTCGTGATGTCGGTCAGCGATGGCTCCTGCCTGGCCGTGCTAGCCTCGCCATCCTGTGATATTGGCCTGGTCGGCTACGAGATGGCGCTGCTGGTCGCCCGCACGGGGGATGTGCTCACGCCCGCCCTCCGGGCTGAGCTGCAAGCGGCGCTGCCGCGATGAGTACGGCTGGGGCTGGGGGAACCACCGATGAGCACCGAGGACCAGCAGGACAACCGGCAGGAGCCGGGCCGGCTGGTCCGACCCTACGCGATGACCGGCGGGCGGACCCGTCCGGCCCACGACGACCTCGAGCTGGAGACGCTGGTCTCCACCACCTCGCTGGGTGAGACCTCGTTGACCCTGAGCCTCGAACGGCGGTCGATCGCCCTGCTCTGCAGGGACATTCTCTCCATCGCGGAGATCTCGGCACGGCTGGACCTGCCCCTCGGCGTCGCCCGCGTCCTGGTCGGCGACATGGCCGAGGAGGGGCTGGTCACCGTGCACCGGCCGGCCAGCGTCGGCGACCGCCCCGACCTTGCGCTTCTCGAGAGGGTGCTCTATGGACTCCGGACAATATAGATCGGGCTCCCCAGCCGGGGAGTCGAGGGCACCGACCCCGGTCAAGATCGTCATCGCCGGCGGCTTCGGCGTCGGCAAGACGACCTTCGTCGGCGCGGTCTCCGAGATCATCCCGCTGACGACCGAGGCCGCCATGACCACGGCCAGCCTCGGGGTCGACGACACCAGCCACATCCAGGGCAAGACGACCACCACCGTGGCCATGGACTTCGGCCGCATCACCCTGGACACCGACCTGATCCTGTACCTGTTCGGCACCCCCGGCCAGGACCGGTTCTGGTTCATGTGGGACGACCTGTGCCGGGGCGCCATCGGCGCCGTGGTGCTGGTCGACACCAGGCGGCTGGACGCCTGCTTCGCCGCCGTCGACTACTTCGAGCAGCGCGAGCTGCCGTTCGTGGTCGCGATCAACTGCTTCGACGGCGTCCTCGCCCACGCCGTCGAGGACGTCCGCGAGGCCCTGGTCATCGGCGAGGACACCCCGATCGTGGCCTGCGACGCCCGGGTCCGGGAGTCGGCCAAGACGACCCTGATCGAGCTGGTCCAGCACGCCCTGGCCCGGGCCTCGGCCGTCCTGCGCTCCCCGGCCAACACCCGCGGCGGGGTCGGCGCCGGCACCTCCACCCCCTGACCGGGGCCGGCCGGTGACCGAGGGCGCCCACGTCCGGGTGAACCGGCGCCTCTGGAACGAGGACGCCGACGACTACCAGCGGCGCAACGCCCCCCAGATCAGGGACCAGGCCTTCACCGGGCACCTGGCCTGGGGCCTGTGGAACATCCCCGAGGCGGAGCTGGGCGTGCTCGGCGAGGTCGCCGGCAAGGACGTCCTCGAGTTCGGCTGCGGCGGCGCCCAGTGGTCGACGGCCCTGGCCCGCAACGGCGCCCGGCCGGTCGGGTTCGACCTGTCCGAGCGGCAGCTCGCCCACGCGCTGCGCCTGCGGTCCGAGACGGGGATCGCCTTCCCGCTGGTCCAGGCCGACGCCGAGCGGACCCCGTTCCGCGACGCCAGCTTCGACGTGGTCTTCGCCGACTACGGGGCGTTCCTGTTCACCGACCCCTACCGGGCCGTGCCCGAGGCGGCCCGGCTCCTGCGCCCCGGCGGCCTCCTCGCCTTCACCCACCTCAGCCCGATCTACGACATCACCTTCCCGCCGGACGCCGACCACGCCGGCGAGCAGCTGGTCAACGACTACTTCGGGCTGTACCGGCAGGAGGACCTGGACGGGACGGTCGAGTTCAACCTGCCGTATGGGACCTGGATCCGGCTGTTCCGCGACAGCGGCCTGGTGGTCGAGGACCTGATCGAGCCCCGGCCCCCGGCGGACGCCACCAGCACCTACCGGGACGCCGAGGACCTGGCCTGGTCGCGGCGCTGGCCGGCCGAGTGCATCTGGCGCCTCCGCAAGCCCTGAACCCGGCGGGCTACCACCGGCGCGGTAGCCGCCCGGTCCCCGCCTGCCGCCCAGGGAGCAGCCGCACAGCCTTCCCCGGGGCGACGCCGCCTCCGGCCCCGTCCGCGACCATCGTCCTCGAGCACCTGCAACCGGACCGAGGACGGCGGAGATGGGCGAGCAGCTGGTGGAGACCAACGGGCTGAGCAAGACCTACGGCGCGGTCAGGGCCGTCGACCGGGTCAGCCTCTCGGTGTGGCGCGGGGAGGTGTACGGGTTCCTCGGCCCCAACGGGGCCGGCAAGACGACCACCCTGCGGATGCTGGCCGGGCTGGTCCGGCCGACCGCCGGGTCGGCCAGCGTCCACGGCGACCAGCCGGGGAGCCCGCGGGCCCTGGCCCGGACGGGCGTGCTGATCGAGGCGCCGCGCTTCTACCCCTACCTGTCGGGCCGCGACAACCTGCGGGTGGTCGCCCGCTACGCCGGCGTGCCCGACCGGCGGGTCGAGGCCGCGCTGGAGACGGTCGACCTGGCCGGCCGGGGCGGGGACCGGTACGCCGGCTACTCCCTGGGCATGAAGCAGCGCCTGGGCGTGGCCGCCGCCCTGCTCAAGGACCCGGAGCTGCTGATTCTGGACGAGCCGACCAACGCGCGCGACCCGGCGGGCATGCGCGACATGCGGGCCCTCATCCGCGACCTGGGCGAGCGCGGCCACACCGTGCTGCTCTCCTCCCACCTGCTGGGCGAGGTCCAGCAGCTCTGCGACCGGGTCGGGGTCATCTCCGGCGGCCGCCTGCTGGCCGAGAGCACGGTCGACGACCTGCTCGGGGAGGCCGGGCTGCTGGTGCGGGCCGAGCCGGCCGGTCAGGCCTGCGAGACCCTGGAGCGGCTGGTCGGCGCCGGCAACGTCGCCGCCGACGCCGGCGCCTTCCGGCTGCGGACCGGGCCCCAGCAGGCCGGCAGGGTGAGCCGCGCCCTGGCCGACGCCGGCGTGACCCTGACCGAGCTGCGCCCGCTGGAGCGCACGCTCGAAGAGGTGTTCCTGGAGATGACCGGGACGGAAAGGACGGAATGATGATCGCGAGCTTCCAGGCGGAGATCCTCAAGCTGCGCAAGCGGCCGGCGACCTGGATCCTGCTCGGGGTGGTGCTGGCCCTCACCCAGCTGTTCGGCTACCTCCTCCCCTACTCGAGCTGGGTCACCAGCGGCCAGAACTTCGAGACCCAGGGGCTGAACCCCGAGGCCGTGCTGGCCGGGACCCTGCCCGGCGAGCTGGTCCCGACCTCCCTCGGCGGGTTCCCGGTGTTCGCGGGCGCGCTCGCCCTGATCCTGGGCGCGCTGGCCACCGGCAGCGAGTACGGCTGGGGGACGATGCAGACCGCCCTGACCCAGCGGCCGACCCGGCTGGCCATCTTCGGCGGCAAGGTGGCCGCCCTGGCCGCCAGCTCCCTGGCCATCGTGCTCGCCACCTTCGCCCTGAACGCCGTCGTGGCCGGGGTCATCGCCACCGTCGAGTCGCGGGCCCTCGACTACCCCTCGGCGGCCGAGCTGGCCCAGGGAGTCGGGTCCGGCTGGCTGATCCTGGGGATGTGGTGCGGCCTCGGGGCCCTGCTCGGGTTCGCCTTCCGGGGGGTGGCGCTGCCCGTCGGCCTCGGCGTGGTCTGGGTCCTCGGAGTCGAGGGCCTGGTCTCGGCGGTGGCCGACAGCCTGCTGACCGCCCTCCAGCCACTGCGCAACCTGCTCCCCGGGGTCAACGCCGGCTCCCTGGTCTGGTCCCTGGCCCCCGGCGGCGGGTCCGGCGGCGAGGCGCCCCCCGGCGTGGTCGACGCCGTCACCGGCGGCCGGGCCACCCTGGCTCTGGCCCTCT